>JAISPI010000117.1 GCA_031275075.1 Burkholderiales bacterium
GCAAGATGGTTTAGCCTTAAAGTTTGGTATCCATGATTCTGGTTAAGCCATGAAGAAGGTTCTCCCGTTCGTTACGCATCATCACCATCCTGACTAGTCTTTCAGGACGGTATGTGCTGGAAGACGGTTTCGGTTCTTCCAGTGGCGGCGAAACGGTGACATGTTCGAAACCCTTGGAAGAAGTTCCAGGGGTTTTTTGCTTTGAGGAGTTTATATGCTGGACAAAACACATCTGCGGATCGCGATTCAGAAATCGGGCCGTTTAAGCCGCGAATCGCAACAGTTGTTGGAGCGTTGCGGTGTCAAAATCAATTTCAGCGAACAGCGGTTGATCGCGTACGCCGAAAACATGCCGATTGATCTGTTGCGTGTGCGCGATGACGACATTCCCGGATTGGTGATGGATGGCGTCGTCGATCTCGGCATCGTCGGCGAGAACGTTCTCGAGGAAGCTTTACTGACTCGCCGTGCCGAAGGCGAAACACCGTCGTACCGGTTGCTGCGCGGTCTCGACTTCGGCGATTGCCGGTTGTCGCTGGCCGTGCCGGTTGATGCGCGCTACGAAGGGCCGAAAAGTTTGCGTGATTGCCGGATTGCCACATCGTACCCGCACTTGTTGAAACAGTATTTCGATCAACGCGGCGTCAGTTACAAGCCTTGTCTGCTGACCGGATCGGTCGAAGTCGCGCCACGAGCTGGATTGGCAGATGCGATCTGCGATTTGGTTTCGACCGGCGCGACATTGGAAGCGAACGGTTTGCGCGAAGCCGAAGTGATTTACCGCTCGAAGGCGTGCCTGATTCAACGCGACGGCAAAATGCCGGAAGGCAAACAGGCGTTGATCGACACGTTGCTGGCGCGCATTCAGGGCGTGATTCAGGCGCGCGAATCGAAATACATCATGTTGCACGCGCCGGCCGATAAGCAGGAGGAGATCATCGCCATTCTTCCGGGTGCCGAACGGCCAACGGTATTACCGCTCGCCAACGAGAGCGGCCGCGTCGCGATGCACATGGTAAGCAGCGAAACGCTATTCTGGGAAACGATGGAAAAGTTGAAGGCGCTCGGCGCCAGTTCGATTTTGGTATTGCCGATTGAAAAAATGATGGAGTAAGCGATGGGCGCCATGCAAAGTACGATGCAAATCACGGACTGGTCGCAATGTTCCGCGGAAACGCGAACCGCGTTGCTGCAACGTACAGCCATCGAAGCGTCGTCTGTGATTCCGGCGGCAGTAAGCGAAATTCTCGAAACCGTTAAATGTGACGGTGACGCGGCGCTGCGCCGTTATACGGCACGCTTTGATCGTGTCGAGCGCGCGGCGATCCGCGTCAGCGCCGAAGAAATCGAAGCAGCGGGAAAACGATTGCCGGAGAAGGTCAAAGCGGCGATGGCAGCAGCCATCAACAACATTGAAGCGTTCCATGCCGCGCAGAAGTTCGTTCCGGTCAGCGTCGAAACACAGCGCGGCATTCGTTGTGAAATGCTGACGCGACCCATCGCTTCGGTCGGGTTGTACATCCCGGGAGGCACGGCGCCACTGTTGTCAACGGTACTGATGCTGGGAATACCGGCACGGCTTGCCGGTTGCCGCCGCGTTGTGTTGTGCTCGCCGCCCTGCGGCGAAGACGGAATGATTGCCGATGAGATTTTATACGCGGCTTTGTTGTGCGGGATTGATGAGGTGTTCGCCGTCGGCGGCGCTCAGGCGATCGCAGCGTTAGCGTTTGGCACAGAAACAGTGCCGCAGGTTGACAAAATTTTCGGCCCGGGCAACGCGTATGTGACCGAAGCAAAACGACAGGTCAGTGAGCGCCACGATGGCGCGGCAATCGACATGCCGGCAGGACCGTCGGAAGTATTGGTGATTGCCGATGAGCGTGCCGATCCGGTATTTGTCGCTATCGATCTTTTGTCGCAGGCAGAGCATGGGCCGGATTCGCAAGTGGTGCTGACAACGCCGAGCGCCGCGCTGGCAAAGGCAGTGGCTGTTGAAGTTGAACGGTTGTTGGGCGAGTTGCCACGTGCGTCAATTGCGCGTCAGGCGCTGGCGCACAGCCGTTTGCTGGTGACCCGCGATCTCGATGAGTGCGTGGCGATCAGCAACGTTTACGGGCCTGAACATCTGATTTTGCAAACGCGCGAACCGCAAGCGTTGGTGTGTCAAATTGAGAACGCCGGATCGGTATTCGTCGGCGATTTTTCTCCGGAAGCGGCCGGAGATTATGCGTCTGGAACCAATCATGTGTTACCGACTTACGGTTACACGCGCACGTATTCGAGTCTGGGACTCGCCGATTTTCAGAAGCGGATGACGGTGCAAACGCTCTCGCCGGAAGGGTTGAAGGCGTTGGCAACGACGGTGGAAACGCTGGCAGCGGCAGAGCGGCTTGATGCGCACCGGTTGGCGGTACGTCTGCGGGTGGAAGCCATTGACAGGGAGGGCGTATGAATCTTCAGGAACTGGCGCGCGATAATGTGCGCGCGTTGACGCCGTACCAATCGGCGCGCCGTATCGGCGGTCATGGTGATGTGTGGCTGAACGCCAACGAGTTTCCGCGTACAGCACCGTATCAGTTAACGCAGCAAACATTGAACCGTTATCCCGAATGCCAGCCGCCGGAACTTCTGGCAGCGTATGCGGCGTATGCCGGGGTGCGGAGCGAACAATTGCTGGTGAGCCGTGGCGCCGATGAAAGCATTGAATTGTTGATACGGGCATTCTGCGAACCGGGCAAAGAGGCGGTACTGTATTGTCCGCCGACTTACGGCATGTACAGCGTCAGCGCTGAGACTTTTGGTGTCAGCCGTCGAACTGTGCCGAGCACAAACGACTGGCAACTCGATCTGCCGGCGATTGCGGCAGCGCTCGGCGAAACAACGCCAAGGGTCAAAGTTGTGTATGTGTGCCATCCGAACAACCCGACCGGCAATCTGATCGATCACGGCGACTTGCGCCGCTTGCTGCAAATGACCGAAGGCAAGGCGCTGGTCGTCATTGATGAAGCGTACATCGATTTCCGGCCAGAGATGAGCACGGCGACTTGGCTGGCGGAGTTTCCGCATCTGGTGATTCTGCGCACGCTCTCGAAAGCGTTTGCGCTGGCAGGATTGCGCTGCGGTTTTACGATCGCGCATCCGGAAGTCATCCAGTTGTTGCTCAAAGTGATTGCGCCGTATCCGATTCCGGTGCCGGTTGCGGACATTGCATTACAGGCATTAAGCGGCGACGGTTTGCAAAGGGTCAAGCGTAACATCGCCGAAGTGATCGACAACCGCCGTTGGCTGCAACAGGCTTTGTCGCAGTGTCCGTGCGTCAACCGCGTTTTCCCAAGCGAAAGCAACTGGTTGTTGGTACGCTTTACCGACGCCGAGCGTGTCTTTCGGACGCTGGGCGAACAAGGAATCGTGGTGCGCGATCAAAGCCGGCAACCCGGACTGGCCGACTGTTTTCGGATAACGATTGGAACACGCGAAGAGTGTGAGCGGGTAGCGCAAGCTCTGGGAAAACTCTAAGGAAAGAACGATGAAAAAATTTCTGTTTATCGACCGTGATGGCACGTTGATTTTCGAACCGCCAGAAGACAAGCAAATAGACCGACTGGACAAGCTGGCATTCGAGGAGGACGTGATTCCGGCGCTGCTGGCGTTGCAACAAGCCGATTACCGGCTGGTGATGGTGAGCAATCAGGACGGTTTGGGCAGCGCCCGTTTTCCGCAGGAGGCGTTTGAAGCGCCGCACACGTTGATGATGCAGCTTTTCAACTCGCAAGGCGTGCGTTTTGACGACGTGCTGATCTGTCCCCATTTTCCGGAAGACGGTTGCGAATGCCGCAAGCCGAAAACAAAAATGTTGCAAGTGTATCTCGACGATTCCGGCTGGTCGCGGGAGATGTCGTATGTGATCGGCGACCGCGAGACCGACATGCAACTGGCGACGAATCTCGGCGTCGGCGGTTTGCGTTATCAGCCGGGCGTATTGGGTTGGGCGGAGATCGCTCGCAAGCTGACGGAAAACGACCGCCACGCCGAAATTCGGCGCACGACCGGTGAAACCGCCATCGATGTTGCGGTGTGGCTCGACCGCGAAGGCGGCAACGAAATTGATACCGGCCTCGGTTTTTTCGATCACATGCTCGATCAGGTGGCAACACATGGCGGTTTTCGCCTGCGGGTGAAAGTAAAGGGCGATTTGCATGTCGATGACCATCATACAATCGAGGATACGGCGCTGGCGCTGGGGCAGGCGTTGCGCGAAGCACTCGGCGATAAGCGCGGCATCGCCCGTTTTGGATTCGTGTTGCCGATGGACGAATGTCTGGCGCGTTGTGCGCTCGATGTGTCGGGACGGCCTTATCTCAAATTCAAAGCGCAGTTCGCCCGCGACAAAGTCGGCGACATGAGTACCGACATGGTCGAACACTTTTTCCGTTCGCTGAGTCAAGCGATGGGCTGTACGCTGCATCTGCAAGCGAAGGGGGAGAACACGCACCATTTGGTAGAGAGTCTTTTCAAAGTGTTTGGCCGGACGTTGCGGCAGGCGATCCGGGTGGAAGGAAACGCGCTACCGAGTTCCAAAGGTGTGTTGTGATGCGGGCTGTGATTCTCGATACCGGCTGCGCCAATCTGGCATCGTTGCGCTACGCAGTGCAACGGCTCGGCTATGCTGTCGAAGTCAGTGGCGAAACGGCGGTGATTCGCTCCGCCGATCGTCTCTTTCTTCCGGGCGTCGGAACTGCGCAAGCGGCGATGCGCGAATTGCGTGCGCGGAATTTGGTGGAATTAATCCGCGCTTGTACACAACCGGTGCTCGGTATTTGTCTGGGCATGCAGTTGTTGGGTAGCGAGAGCGCAGAAAGCACCGAAGAGCGGGCAACGCTTCTCGGTGTGATCGAAGCGCCGGTGCGACGAATGGAGGGAAAGTTGCCATTGCCGCACATGGGGTGGAATGTATGCACGCCGACAGCGGGGCATCCGTTGTTCAAAAACATTGACAGTCATGATTATTTTTATTTCGTTCACGGCTTTGCAATGCCTGTTGGCGATTGGACGATTGCGCGCGGCGACTACGGCGGCCTATTTAGCGCGGCGGTACAGCGCGATCATTTTTATGGCGTACAGTTTCATCCGGAGCGTTCCGGTCGCGCCGGAGCACAACTTTTGCGTAATTTTATGGAGAACATCCGATGATTCCGGCGATTGATCTTATTGACGGAAAAGTGGTTCGTCTGTCGCAAGGCGATTACGCACGGCAAACGACTTACGGCGACGATCCGCTGCCGTACTTGCAAGCCTATGAAAAAGACGGTGCAACATTGTTGCACTTGGTCGATCTCAGCGGCGCGAAAGACCCGCAGGCGCGGCAATTACCGTTACTGTCGCGGCTTTTGAAAGAAATCGCAATTCCGGTGCAGGTTGGTGGCGGCATTCGCAGCGCCGATGACGTGGCGGCGTTACTCGATACCGGTGCGACGCGCGTCGTGGTCGGCTCGATGGCCATTAAAAATCCGGGGGAAGTGATGCGCTGGTTTGCCCGTTTCGGCGCTGAAAAAATCGTGCTGGCGCTCGATGTCCGTGTCGGAGAGTGTGGCGCGCGACAGGTGGCCGTGGCCGGTTGGCAGGAAGCCTCGGCAGTAACGATTGAAGAAGTGTTGGAGCAGTTTGCGCCCTGCGGCGCACGTCATGTGTTGTGCACCGATATCGCCCGCGACGGAATGATGCAAGGCGCCAATGTGGCGTTGTATCACTCGCTGGCGCAAACATTTCCGGAGATTGCGTTTCAGGCGTCCGGCGGCATCGGTTCGCTCGACGACATTGCGGCATTGCGCGACAGCGGCGTGGTCGGCGTTATCGTTGGCCGGGCGTTGCTCGAAGGAAAATTCACAGTCAAGGAGGCAGTTACATGTTGGCAAAAAGCACGTTAGCGAAGCGAATCATTCCCTGTCTCGATGTACGGGACGGACAGGTCGTCAAAGGGGTGCAGTTTCGCAATCACGAAATCATCGGCGACATTGTGCCGCTGGCACAACGTTACTCGCAAGAAGGCGCCGACGAATTGGTGTTCTACGACATCACCGCGTCGAGCGATGGCCGCGTCGTCGATAAAAGCTGGGTGGCGCGGGTCGCCGAAGTGATCGACGTTCCGTTCTGTGTCGCGGGCGGCATTCGCAGCGTCGAAGACGCCGGGGAGGTTCTGGCCTACGGCGCAGATAAGGTGTCCATCAATTCGCCGGCGCTTGCTGACCCCTCGCTGATCGACCGGCTGGCCGAGCGTTACGGCGAACAATGCGTCGTCGTCGGCATCGACACCTGGCACGATGAAACGGACGGTTCGTATCGTGTTTATCAGTTTACCGGCGATGAAGCACGGACGAAACAAACGGCTTGGCAAACACTCGATTGGGTGCGCGAAGCGCAAAAACGCGGCGCCGGTGAGATCGTGCTCAACATGATGAATCAAGACGGTGTGCGGCGCGGCTACGATATCGAACAACTGAAAAAAGTGCGCGCGGTTTGCCGTGTGCCGTTGATCGCGTCGGGCGGCGCCGGCGAAATGGCGCATTTCCTCGCGGCGTTCGAGGAAGCCGAAGTGGACGGCGCGCTGGCGGCATCGGTGTTTCACAAACGAATCGTCGATATCGGAGAATTGAAACGTTACCTTAAAGAAAAGGGCGTAGAGGTGCGGCCATGTTAAACGTCAGAATGGATGCGGAGAAAAGAGCGAAGCTGGACTGGGAGAAAGGCGACGGCCTTCTGCCGGTGATTGTCCAACATGCGGTATCCGGCGAAGTGTTAATGCTCGGCTTCATGAACGAAGAAGCGCTAACCGCCACCGAAACAAGCGGACGGGTAACGTTTTACTCGCGCAGCAAAGGACGGCTGTGGGTCAAAGGCGAATCTTCGAGTCATTTTCTCAACGCCGTCGAAATCGCTACCGATTGTGATCACGACGCGCTGCTCATTCTGGCGCAACCGGAAGGACCTACTTGCCATTGCGGCACATCGAGTTGTTTTTCGCCGACAGCCAACCGATTGGCGTTTCTGCATGAACTCGAACAGTTGTTAGCTCAACGCAAACAGGCCGATCCCGAAAGTTCGTACACTGCGCGGCTGTACGCCGGTGGCACGAAACGCATCGCGCAGAAAGTCGGCGAAGAAGGTGTTGAAACCGCGTTGGCGGCGATGGCGAAAGATCGTGAAGAACTGACCAACGAAGCCGCCGATTTGATCTATCACCTGCTGGTGCTGTTGCAGGATCAGGGCTTGAGTTTGGAAGCGGTCGTGCGTTGTTTGAAACAACGGCACAAATAAGCAGGGATCAGGAATTTTTATATCTGGATTCCCGCCTACGCGGGAATGACGAGAATGGAGCAGTAGCGTAGCTGCCTCTCTCTCGCAAAGGGAGAGGGTTGAACCGCGCTACTGTTTCGCAGCGCCCGGCAGTCCGCGTATAAACATTCCCGCCTTAATGCCTTGTTCGGCGAACCACCCTTTGCGTACTTCGAGCGCGTAGAGCGCGTTACCTTGCGAACGGTGCAGCGTTTTATCGTCGTTCGGCACCATGTCGCGAATGTTGAGGATCACACCGTGTTCGTCGATGAAGGCGATCGACAGCGGTGCCGGTGTGTTTTTCATCCAGAACGACAGTGGTTGCGGGCGCTCGAACACGAAAAGCATTCCGTGGCCGTTGGGCAACGTGAAGCGGTGCATCAGACCGCGCTCGCGTTGTTCGGGGGTTTGCGCGACTTCGGCAGTAACGGTATGAGTGCTAATGGTCAGCTTGATGGTCGGCAACGGCGGTTGCGCGGTATCCTGCGCCTGCGCAGCGGGGAAAAACAAATTAACCGCAAAGAACGCATAGAACACAAAGAAAGTCAGGCGAGTGGGCGTACAGAAAGCCCTCCCCTTCAGGGGAAGACAAACCCCCGCCGCCTTTGGCGGACTCCTCGACAAACCCTCGCCGCCTTCGGCGGCACCCTCGGCAAACCCCCGGCCGTCTCCGACGACCACCCCCTTTGGAAAGGAGGCAAGGCGGGGGCAAAGCGGGGGCAAAGCGGGAATGGGAATGGGGTTGCTCTGTTTTTGCATATGTGCTTTAAACAAAAAATATCCGCGAAGTCTCAAAGTTTTTCTATGTGCGCTTTGCGTTCTTTGCGGTTAAAACGAAAAAATCAAAAAGCGCCCGATTCAAGCGGCGCGCGGGTTTTCCAGTAAATGACCCACAATATTCCGCCGACGGTTGTAAAAGCCATCATACCAAAAGCCAGCGTGATCAACGAAGTGTCGATCAATGGCACCAGCAACGCGCTGATCAGCGCGATCAGCGAAAATTGCAGAAAGCCCTGTAACGACGACGTCAGTCCACGCAATGTCGGAAAAATCGCCAGCAGAAAGAGGAAGGCATTAGGGGCAACCATGCTGGAGCCGGTAGTGTAAAGCATGACCGGCAACACGTTCCATATTATGTTGGCAGGCAAGAAAAGGCATACGCCGATATTGAGCGCACTGGCAGCGCCCATGCAAAAATAACCCAAGACGATGATCCGTTCGGGAGAAATGCGTCCGGCGAGTTTTCCGGCAAGAGTCGCGCCGATGACAACACCAAGAATCATCGGCACAAAGAGCCAGGCAAAGCCTTGTTCGGAAACGCCGAGCAGTTTGACGAGAAACGACGGCGCGCCGGCGATATAAATGAAAAAACCGGCAAAGTTTAACGCCGGTGTCAGCGCCAGCAAAATAAATTCGGGCCGAAGGATCACCGTCCGATAGTTACGATACAGCGGGCCGAGATGAAGCGATTGCCGTGCTTCCGGCGGCAGCGTTTCCGGCAGCATCCGATAGCACCAGACGAGCAATAACACGACGAGGATCAACAAGCCCCAGAACACAAAGCGCCAGCTACCCATACCGATCAACAATCCGCCAACGACGGGCGCAATGGCGGGCGCTACCGAAAAAATCTGCGTGATTCGCGTCATTACTTTCTGTGCTGCAACGCCATGAAACACATCGCGCACAACCGTGCGGCCGATCACCAAGCCGACACCGGCAGAAACGCCTTGCAACGCCCGGAACAGCCACAGCGTTTCGATATTGCCGGCAATAGCGCAGCCCAGCGTGGCGACAGCGTAGATCGCCAGCGAGGTCAGGATCATCGGGCGACGCCCCCAGGCGTCGGCCAAAGCGCCGTGCCAAAGCATCATAACGGCATAGGCAATCAGATAAATGGACAGCGTTTGTTGTAAAGCGGTAGGCGATACGCCGAAAGAGGCTTCAATGGCCGTAAATGCCGGCAGGTACATGTCAATCGAAAAAGGACCGATCATGACCAGCGCGGCCAGCAGCAAAATCAGTGGTCCGGGGCGGTTTCGCAGTGATTCGATCGTGGGCAATTGGTGTGGCATGGGAAAGCGATTATGAAACGAAAAACAGCAGGGTACAGAAAGTTGCGCCATCTGGCGCTTTTCCGGCAGAAATACGGTACGATCCGGCTCTGCGGCAGTCCGCGCGGACTACGGTAAAATAGCGCGGATGGAATCCATTCTTGTTAATATCATACTGTTTGGCGTGCCCGCTGTTCTGGCAATCACGTTGCACGAAGCAGCACATGGTTATGTGGCACGCCGGTTTGGAGATCGTACGGCAGAAATGTTGGGGCGTATCACGCTGAACCCCATCAAACACATTGATCCTGTCGGTACGATTTTGGTTCCGCTGGGTTTGTTTCTGATGATGAAGTTCACGGGCGGGCCTCCTCTGATATTCGGATGGGCAAAACCGGTGCCGGTTCAGCCGCGGAATTTTAAAGATCCGATTCGGAACATGCGTTGGGTCACGGCGGCAGGGCCGTTGTCGAATCTGGCGATGGCGCTGGGTTGGGCAGTTATCGGAAAAGTGGTGATGCTGTTTCCCGGCTTGCTGGGCAGTGGCTTGATGACCATGGTGTGGTTTGGCGTATGGTTCAACCTGCTTTTGATGGCGCTGAACCTGTTGCCGATTCTGCCGCTCGATGGCGGTCGGATTCTGTATTCGTTTTTGCCGTGGAAATGGGCGATGAGCTATGCGCAAACTGAGCGCTATGGGTTTATTATTGTGATCGTTTTGGCAATGACCGGCGTTTTGGGTATGCTGATGCGTCCCTTGATGGCAATGGGCGACGGGTTGATTCGGGTATTGACCGGATTGTAGAGCGCCCAAATAATATAAACGGCGGTGGGCGGCCAACGCTCCGCGCCTCGATTTTTTATTCACAACAAGAAATTTCATGTTTGCTGACCGTGTATTGTCGGGAATGCGCCCGACTGGCCGTATGCATCTCGGACATTACCATGGCGCGCTCAAAAACTGGGTGCGCTTACAGGAATTGTACGAGTGTTTTTATTTCGTCGCCGACTGGCATGCGTTGACGACGCACTATGAAACGCCGGAACTGATTGCCGACAGTGCGTTCGAAATGGTGGTTGACTGGCTGGCAGCGGGGATTGATCCGGCGCAGTCAACCGTTTTCGTGCAATCGCAGGTACTCGAACACGCCGAATTGACGTTGTTGCTGGGAATGACGGCGCCGGTGGGCTGGCTGGAGCGGGTGCCAACGTACAAGGATCAGCAACTAAAACTTGCCGACCGCGATTTGTCAACCTACGGCTTTCTCGGCTACCCTGTGATGATGGCGTCCGACATTCTGATTTACCGCGCCAACATGGTGCCGGTCGGCGAAGATCAGGTGTCGCACCTTGAACTGACGCGTGAAATAGCGCGGCGCTTCAACCACTTTTATGGGCGTGAACAGGGGTTTGAAGAAAAAGCGCAGGCGGCCATTAAAAAACTGGGCGGCAAGAAAGCGCGCCGTTATGAAGAACTGCGCAAGGCTTTTCAGGAGCGCGGCGATACCGAGGCGCTGGCAGCGGCAAAGGAACTGCTCGAAGAGACGCAGAATCTGGCGCTTGGCGACCGCGAACGGTTGTTTGGTTATCTTGAGGGCGCGCGGCGGGTGATTTTGGTTGAACCGAAACCGCTCCTGACCGAAACGTCGAAAGTGCTCGGCACCGACGGACAGAAAATGTCGAAATCGTACGGCAACGCGATCATGATGCGCGAAGAACCTGCCGAATTGACGCGCAAAATACGCACGATGCAAACCGATCCGGCGCGAATGCGGCGCAGCGATCCGGGTAATCCCGAACGTTGTCCGGTGTGGCCGCTGCATCAGATTTATTCGAGCGCGGATGTGCGCGACTGGGTGGTTAAGGGTTGCACGACAGCCGGCATCGGATGCCTTGAGTGCAAACAGCCGGTGATCGAGGGCATTCTGAAAGAACAAGAGCCGATTCACGAACGTGCGCAGCCGTATCTCGACGATCCGGCACTGGTACGCAACATCATCACCGATGGTTGCGCACGGGCACGCAAGCACGCGAACGAGACGATGCGCGATGTGCGCGAAGCGATGGGTGTGCTGTACGACCGGAGTTTCGGGTGAACGAAGTAGAAACGAGCGGGGTAATGGAGACGTTGCTTCCGGAAACGTTACCGGTCGTGGCTGGCGAGATAAAACCGATCGCCCGCGTTTACGGCGAAATGATGACGACGCTGCCGAGCGATTTGTACATTCCTCCGGAGGCGCTGGAAATTTTCCTTGAAATGTTCGAGGGGCCGCTCGATCTGTTGTTGTATTTGATTCGCAAGCAAAACATCAACGTACTCGACATCCCGATGGCCGAATTAACGCGGCAATATCTGGGCTATGTCGAGATGATGCGGCGCAGTGATCTGGAACTGGCGGCCGAATACCTGTTAATGGCCGCCGTGCTGATCGAAATCAAGTCGCGGTTGTTGCTGCCGAAGCCGCCGGCGCCGCCTGGCGCAGAACCGGAAGACCCGCGCGCCGAACTGGTGCGCCGTTTGCTCGAATACGAGCAGATGAAAGCGGCAGCACAAGCGATAGACGCGATGCCGCAAGAGGGGCGCGATTTTGCGACGGTGTGCATTTGGTTCGACCGAACGGTAGCGACACGGTTGCCCGATGTCGCGCCGGAAGATTTGCGGCGCGCCTGGGCGTCGCTGATCAACCGCGCCAGAGCGGCGCGACATCATTTGATCACGCGCGAGCAGTTATCGGTGCGCGAAGCGATGAGCCGGGTGCTGAAACTTTTGGAGAGCGGCGATTATCGGGAGTTTACGACGCTGTTCCACGAACACGCAGATGTGCCGCATCTGGTCGTGACGTTTTTGGCGTTATTGGAGCTAGCGCGCGAACAGTTGATCGAAGTGGCGCAGTCCGCGCCTTACGCGCCGATTTACGTGCAAAGCAAACGGGAGGCGCCGTTTGTGTTGAACGATGACGACGAAGCCCTGTAAAAGATATTTTGGACACGATTTTAATACCGACAAGTTTTTCATTGGAAAACAAAGATGAGCAAGGAACTGGACCCCGTGCTGGCCGAAGGTGACGAAACGGAAACCGTGACCGCTGACGTTGCCGACGCAGCGACAGCGGCAGAGGACGATACTGCGGTCGCGGCAACGATGAGCGAAGAAGAAGCCGACCTCTCGCACACCGAAGAAGAAATCGCCTATTACACGAAAATGCTCGAAGCGGCGCTACTGGTATCGGGCGAAGCAGTATCGGTACCGCAACTGTGCAAGCTGTTCGATCCACCGTTGCCGGTGAACTTTGTCCGTCATTTGTTGACAGACCTTAAGGAAATCTGGAAAAATCGGTTGGTTGAGCTGGTGTCGGTAGCGGGTGGCTGGCGTTTTCAGGGCAAACCCGAAGTACAGCGCAGCCTGGAACGGTTGTCGTCGGAAAAGCCGCCGCGTTATTCGCGGGCAGTGATGGAAACGCTGGCGATTATCGCTTACCGGCAGCCGGCGACGCGCGGCGATATCGAAGCCATCCGCGGAGTTGCGGTATCATCCGGGGTGATCAAGGCGCTTGAAGACCGGCAATGGGTGGAGGCTGTCGGTCACCGCGAGACGCCGGGGCGTCCCGCCCTTTATGCGACCACTAAAAATTTTTTAAACGATCTCGGCCTGTGTTCACTGGCAGAATTACCGCCACTGGCCGAACTTGATTCCTCACATTTACTGGAGATGCCTGATGCCCCAGCCAAGGCCGCTGAAGCCCCGCTTGCCCTTGCAAGCCCGATTCTCAGCCAACTCGTCGAAAATTCGTCAACCGAATTTGGCGATGCAGGGATTCGCCGAGACCCTGCCGACCAAGATCAAGAAAACCACTGACGAAGTGTTTTCGGAACCGCAACGTCTGCACAAAGTGCTGGCGTCGTGCGGGTTCGGTTCGCGCCGCGCGATGGAAGAATTGATCGTCGCCGGTCGCATCACGGTCAACCGGATGCCGGCAGAAATCGGCCAAAAAGTCGGGCCGGGCGACGAAGTGCGGATCAATGGCGAGCCGGTGAAAATTCGCTTCACCGAACCGCAACCGCGCGTTTTGCTGTACCACAAACCGGCCGGTGAAATCGTCTCGCGCGACGACCCGGAAGGACGCGCTTCAGTGTTCGACCGATTGCCGCCGATTCAGGGCGCCAAGTGGATTTCGATCGGGCGTCTCGACTTCAACACGGAAGGGCTTTTGCTGTTCACCAATTCCGGCGAACTCGCCAACCGGCTGATGCACCCGCGCTATGAAGTGGATCGGGAATACGCCGTGCGGGTGATGGGCGAACTAAGCGAGGCTCAAATCCAGGAACTGAAAAACGGCATTGAACTGGAAGACGGCCCGGCGCGTTGCGAAAAACTGGTCGATGGCGGCGGTGAAGGCGCCAACCACTGGTATCACGTCGCCATCAAGGAAGGCCGCAACCGCGAAGTACGGCGGCTGTTCGAAGCGCTGGGGCTGATGGTAAGCCGCTTGATCAGAACGCGCTACGGCGTCATCAGCATGCCGAGCGTCGCCAAGCGCGGCGATGTGCTTGAACTCGAACAAACGGACGTAGCGACGCTGATCAAATCCGTCGGAATGAAAATGTCCGG
>JAISPI010000136.1 GCA_031275075.1 Burkholderiales bacterium
TAACGGGAACCGTTGCGTGAACGGCAACACCGGCAACGGCCGGCAAACATCGTCGAGCTGCTCGGTACCGCACACGCCACAACCGGTGCGACCAACGAGATTGCGGCGACGTTGTTTCAACGCTTCAAAGGCGCGCCCGGCCAGTTCGATGTGAAGTTCAATGCCGCGTGGCCCCTGCCGTTCTTCAATGTCGTAAATGTCTTGCGGCGTCGCCGCGATGCCTTCGGCCAGCGAAAAGCCTAACGCAAACAACGAAAGCTCTTGCGGTGTCGCCATCATCACCGCATGCGACACCCCGTTGTAAACCAACGCCACCGGCACTTCTTCAGCCAGCCAGTCATGACCCGATTGCATCATGCCGTTATGCCGCTGCACGGCCACCGGCCGCGTTCCCGGAAGAATCTCCGTTTCCGGCAAAGCAAACAGTACCTCAGATGAAAATCCGGCTTTTTCCACACCATCTCCCAAAAATTCTGTTCAATTGTACCCGTGAAAGCCTGCCTTGTTTTTCGCCTGTGGAAAGACCTTCCAGACTTGATGCATATCAAGAAAAACGTCATTCCCTTTGGCAAAACACTTACTTGAGGCGTTCTTTTTAAGGGCGTTATCTGTACGCAATACCCCGTTTTTTATTGTGGTTTATCGGGCAGGCAGATTTGTTTTTAAAAACACTTGCTCGATAACGTTTTGTTTTGCATGGGCATTTTTTTCATGCTCCGTTTCTCTCTGATGAATGTAACGCATTATTCCGAGCGAACTGTCGGCAGCGGCATCAATAAAAACGCATCTCAAATACTTTTATCGTCAAACCCTATCGAAAACATGGGAATCGTATTGTCTGTTTTTTGTCCCGCTATTGTGGTATCTTCGCCAGCGATTTGGTATGCGCGTCGCTGGGCAGAAGTTTTATCGGTGGGGAGCGTTTACCGATTTAAAGTGTTTAACCAGGAGATAATAACCATGCAAATCAATCGAAGGCAGTTCTTCAAGATTTGTTCGGGCGGCATGGCCGGAACAACGCTTGTGGCACTGGGTTTCACGCCAGGAATGGCGCTGGCGCAAGCGCGCCAATACAAATTGTTGCGTGCCCGCGAAATCCGCAACACCTGTCCGTATTGTTCGGTCGGTTGTGGACTGCTGATGTACAGCATGAACAGCGGCGCCGGCAACACCAAGGACACCATTTTTCACATCGAGGGTGATTCCGATCATCCGGTCAGCCGTGGCGCATTGTGCCCGAAAGGCGCCGGCTTGATCGACTTCATCCACAGCGACGACCGGCTGCGTTATCCCGAAGTGCGCGAACCCGGCACCAACAAATGGAAACGGATTAGCTGGGACGAGGCGTTGTCACGCATTGCGCGTCACATCAAGGACGACCGCGATGCCAACTTCCTTGAGCAAAATGCTGACGGCCTTACCGTCAACCGGTTGCCGACGTTGAGCTTGATGGCGTGTACCTCGATTACCAACGAAGTGGGATTCCTGACGCAAAAACTGGCTCGTGCTTTAGGCCTGGTTCACGTCGATTGCATCGCCCGTGTCTGACACGCGCCAACGGTAGCAGGTCTTGCTCCATCATTTGGCCGCGGTGCGATGACCAACCACTGGGTTGACATCAAGAACGCCAATCTTATTGTAGTCATGGGTGGTAATCCGGCAGAAGCGCACCCGGTGGGTTTCCGCTGGGCGATTGACGCCAAAATCCACAACAACGCGAAAATCATGGTGATCGATCCGCGTTTCACGCGCACGGCTGCGGTTGCTGATGAATACGTACCGCTGCGGGCAGGCTCCGATATTGCCTTCCTTCTGGGCGTCGTGAACTATCTGATCTCCAACGACAAGATTCAACGCGAATACGTTGAAAACTATACCAACGCCAGTTTCCTGGTGCGTGACGATTTCACGTTCCACGACGGTTTGTTCAGCGGATACGACGAGCAGAAACGCGCTTACGACAAGAAAACCTGGGCGTATCAGCTTGATGAGGACGGTTTTGCCAAACGCGATCCTTCATTGTCGCATCCGCGTTGCGTCTGGAATCTGTTGCGGGAGCACGTCACCCGCTACACGCCGGAAGTCGTCGAAAACATTTGCGGCACGCCGCAAGATCGTTTCAAGGTGGCCTGCGAGCTGATCGCTGAAACCGCCGCGCCGGATAAAACGATGACTTCGCTGTACGCGCTGGGCTGGACCGAGCACACGGTCGGCGCCCAGAACATCCGGGCGATGGCGATCATCCAATTGCTGCTCGGCAACATCGGCATGCCCGGGGGCGGCATCAACGCGCTCCGCGGTCACACCAATGTGCAGGGAATCACCGACCTTGGCATCATGGCCACGGCGTTGCCGGGTTATCTGGCGCTACCATCGGAAAGACATACCGACCTGCAAACGTTCTTGTCCATCGTCACGCCGAAGCCGCTCGTTCAGGGACAGGTCAACTACTGGGGCAACTATCCCAAGTTCTTCATCAGCCTGCTGAAGAGTTTCTACGGCGACAATGCCACGCCAGAGAACAATTTCGGCTTTGATTGGCTGCCGAAGTATGACCGTTCCAACGACTTCATGTATACGATGAGCGCGATGGAAGATGGTAAGCTGAACGGTTGTATTTGTCAGGGCATCAACCTTCTGGCGATGTTCCCGGACTCCAACAAGAGCGTCCGGGCGTTGTCGAAACTCAAATACTTCGTGGTGATCGATCCGCTGGATTGCGAAACGTCAAGCTTCTGGGAAAACCACGGTGAGTTCAACGATGTTAAACCGTCCGACATTCAGACCGAAGTCTTCCGGTTGCCCTCGTCGTGCTTTGCTGAAGAAGAAGGGTCGCGCGTCAATTCCGGACGCTGGTTGCAATGGCACTGGAAAGGTGCCGATGTGCCGGGCGAAGGTCGTGATGACACCCGGAACATCGCTTCCATCATGATGGCGGTACGCAAGTTGTATGAGCAGGAAGGCGGCAAAGCAACTGCGCCGCTGCTCAACATGAGCTGGAAATACACGAATCCCGAATCGCCGTCTCCCGTGGAAGTCACCAAGGAGATGAACGGTCGCGCACTTGCCGACATCAAAGACGCCAGCGGTAACATCCTCTTCCGGAAAGGCCAGCAATTAAGCAGTTTTGCCCAGTTGCGTGATGATGGTACGACCGACAGCGGTTGCTGGATTTATTCCGGTAGCTGGACTGAAGCGGGCAATCAGATGGCGCGGCGCAACAACGCTGATCCGTCCGGCCTTGGCAACACCCCGGGCTGGGCCTGGGCGTGGCCACTCAACCGTCGCGTTCTCTACAATCGTGCGTCACTGGACCCCCAGGGCAACCCGTGGGACCCGAAACGCAAGTTGTTGTGGTGGAGCGGCACGGCATGGACCGGCTTCGACGTACCAGACTTTTCTGCGGCACCTCCGGGAAGCCCTGTGACGCCGTTCATCATGCAGGCAGATGGTGTTGGTGGATTGTTTGCTCAGGGCAGAATGGCCGAAGGCCCGTTCCCCGAGCATTACGAGCCAATGGAAACGCCGATTGGAACCAATCCGTTGCACCCGAATGTGGTGAACAACCCGGTTGTACGCATCATGAAGAACGACGACAACTTCGGCGACCCGAAAGAGTTTCCGTATGTTGCCACGACGTACCGGTTGACCGAGCATTTCCATGCGCTGAC
>JAISPI010000146.1 GCA_031275075.1 Burkholderiales bacterium
GAAATGTTCCGTGGCGGTGTTGAAGTGTCACCCGCAGCGCCCTTTCGATCTCTCGAAGATGCGACTCCATCGGCCCGCACAAATACTGCAACCGTTTCCCCGTCGTCGGCAATTCGAGATTAAGCTCCGAAGAAGATGCTTTCCCTTTTCTGCTCATAACTTCCTTTCGCGCAATTCGCCATTCACAGCGTCGTTCACGGCGTCGTTCGTATCATCGACGCCTGCAATGCCTGTGTTAACAATACCCGCACCTCTTCCAGATGCGCAATCGTTTCCGGCGTAACCGTTGTCTGCGTTCGTTTTTGTGTCCGCTCCCGGGCGCGGGTCTGCCGTTTTTCGATTTCCGATTTAAGCTGCTCCGCCTCCAGACGCAACAACGCGCGGGCGTCAGCCGGATAGGTTGGCGATACCGCCAACAACGGCGCAGCAATCCGGCGCGCGTGTTCGCGTTGCAGGTTACGGCGCACCAGCGGAACGTCGCCGTTATCTTTCAACTCGCTCCAGATCGCCCGCCGCAATGTCGCGTGCAATTCGCCGAGCGTCAGCGCATCATCGCCTGCTGCACTCTTCGCCATATTGTTCAATAACCGTTGTGCCGTCCGTTCACTCAACAGTGGATCGAGCGCCTTCTTGTGCAGTGACAACACCATCTGATCAACTGCCACATCCGTCGTTAGCGTCGGCGCCCCCAACGTCTCCGCGTTTTGTTTGTCGAAAGCGCTCGCCGCCAATTGACGAAGAAAAACCGGCGAAAACGCGACGCTGTTCGCCGATAGCACTTCACTCGCCAAAAATTGCAACGCTTGTCGTTGTTGCGCCGCAGAAACCGGCGTCAGCGGATCCACAGCGTCACCGGCTCTCGCCGCTCGTAAACGCGCACCGCCGACGTAGCGCGACGCCAATGTCACCGCCTGTTCCGCCCCTCTCATGCCGCGTGTGAAATTGCGCCGCAGCAACGCATAACGTGTTCCTTCGGGCAACATCATCGCTTCGCTGCGCGTCCATAATTCTTTGGAAAGCGCCATTCGTTTCTGCGCATACGCCAGCGGATCGTTCCCCAAATCGTTGGTGTTTACCTCAGGATCAAGCGCAGAAGGCAACGCATCTTCATCCGTGGCATAAACGAGTTGCGGATCATTGATTCCACGTTGCGCAATCTGCGCCAGCGCTGCCGCTTCTTCGTTTTCCGGCCAGATGCTGTAACCGTATTCAACCGCCCAATAGTCGTAAGACCCAAGTGCTGTCATTTGATAAGCGCCTTGTGGCTTGCCGGGGAGCGCCAAATTCCACGGAAGGTATTCCATGATCGAGCCACCGAGTCCGTGCTTTTCAGTAAACGCTTTGTCAGCAAGCTGGGCTTCGCTGTACGCCGTCGATGCGTGAAAATTGTGACGCAATCCAAGCGTGTGTCCGACTTCGTGCATTGTCACACTTTTCAGGTAATCGAAGACGAAACGTTGTGTATCAGCATCCTCCGGCACCACGTCACCGCGCAATGCCAACAATGACATGCCGAACTGCGCTTCCTGCATCGCGTTCGTGCCTACCATGCATGCATCTTCCTGCGACAACGTCCCGCCCTTTTTTTCCGGAACGCTGTCAATCGCTTCACTGAAAATTGACGCCACCGCACGCACCTGACTGGCGTCAAGTCCGATATCGGCGTCAAGAATTTCACCGGTGCGCGGATCGACGACCGAAGGGCCGATACCGCCAAACGCCGTTTTCGCCGTTGTCAGCCAGCGGATCGACGGTCGCCGTAAATCGCTTGTCGAAAATGCCGCATCCTCCGGTTCGATCTCGACGCGAATCGCGTCCTTGAAGCCAATACGTTCGAACGCTTTGTTCCATTCCAGTACACCTTCGCGGATCGGTTGACGGTAACGCAACGGAATCGTCCGATCCAGCCAATACGTGATCGGCGTTACCGGTTCGGAAAGCGCCGCTTCCGGTTCTTTTTTCTCAAGCCGCCAGCGATGAATTACACGAATAATGGGTAACCGCGCATCGTTGTCGGTGAAATCCAGTTTCTCGGTCAGGAAAAAACCGACGCGCTCATCCGCCAGCCGCAATTTCATCGGCGTTTCCGGCAGCGGCGCCAGCGAATAATGGAAACCGAGGAAAAGGCTGCGCACGTCCGGCAACACGGATGGCAGCGTCGGTATCGTGCTCGGCGACGGCAGCGGTGTTGGTTCCGCGCCGGGATGCCCCATCGGCGGCATCGCAATTCGCGCCAACGCATAATGGGCGTTGACATCGAAAGTCAAAAGGCCGTCGGACACTTTCGCGTCGGAAAGAAACGAATTACGCGCATCAAATGCGTAACTCTGCCGATAACTCTGTTCGAGTGCGTGCGCCGCGGCAGGCATATCGTTGACGAACAACGCATTCGCCTCAATCAAAATCGAATTTCGCTCCGGATGCGACTGCGACGCGAATGGCACACTGACAAGCAAACTGTCGGAAAACGAACGCGCCACTGCCAACGCCTCAGGCGTTGCCGGCGTTGCGGTGTAAACCATGTTCTTTTTAAGCATCTGCACCGTCCGCCCGACTTTGCGAAACTGTACAACGCCATGCACACCGGCCGGATAAGTCATCATGCCGCCGAAGAACCGCTTTTCTCCGATACCGCGATCAAGATTCGATTTGAGATAAAACAGCCGGTCAAAATCTTCCGGCATCAACTCGATCCATACCTTGTCGTCTTTCCGGTAGAGCTTCAAAAAACCGTCGTGCGTCGTCGCGCCCTCGATCACTTTGGCAAACGGCGGCTCTTTGCCTGAAGACTGGGCTGCGGGCTTTTTGGCCGCATCACTACCGCCGTCGGCGCTTCCTGCCTCGCCGGCATCGCTACCGCTTTGACCGGCTGCCGGTGTTTCGCTGTTCGCTTTCTCCAACTCGCCTTTCGGCGATCCAGCGAAACCTGCGCATGCCGTCAACCACAAAACGCACGCGATCACACTCCACCATACTTTCATCCGTTGCCTTCCACTCTCTTTCAAATCTTTTGTATTCACGCCATCACCTGTCTACCGCGCAGCGAATGCGGCAACGCCGCCGTGATTGTCACGTCGATATAGCGCCCAATCAACGCCTCATCGCCGGCAAAATTCACCACCCGATTGTTGTCGGTGCGCGCCTGCAATTCCTTCGGATCCTTCAGCGCAGGGCCGGTCACCAATACGCGCTGCGTCGATCCTACCATCGTTTCACTGTATTCGCGGTATTGCGCGTCGAGCAATGTTTGCAACGCTTCGAAACGCCGTTGTTGGATGGCGCGCGGCACCTGCTCGTCAAGCTCTGCCGCCGGCGTTCCCGGGCGCGAGCTGTAAATAAAATTGAACGCGCCGTCGAATTTCACATCTTGCACCAGCTTCAGCGTCGCATCGAAATCGGCTTCAGTCTCGCCGGGGAATCCGACGATGAAATCGGAGGTCAGCGACAACTGTGGCCGCACCGCCCGCAAGCGGCGTACGATGGATTTGTATTCGAGCGCTGTGTAGCCGCGTTTCATCGCCGCCAGAATGCGGTCGGAACCCGATTGCACCGGCAAATGTAATTGCGACACCAACTTCGGCACTTTGCCATAGGCTTCAATCAGCCGTGCCGACATTTCACACGGATGCGATGTCGTATAGCGCAGCCGCTCAATCCCCGGAACTTCCGCCAGATAGCCGAGCAACTCTGCCAGATCGGCAGTCTCCGCAGAGTCGCCTTTTTTACCGCCTCTTTTGCCACGATAAGCGTTGACGTTTTGTCCCAACAACGTGATCTCCTGCACGCCCTGATCGGCGAGATCGGCAACTTCCACCAGCACATCCTCGAACGGCCTTGAAATTTCTTCGCCGCGCGTGTACGGCACCACGCAATACGTGCAGTATTTGCCGCAACCTTCCATGATCGACACGAACGCCGATACGCCTTCGACCCGTGGCGGAGGCAAGTGATCGAATTTTTCGATTTCAGGGAAGCGAATGTCCACCTGCGCTTTGCCGCTTGCTCGCTTGGCCGCAATCAGTTCCGGCAGCCGATGCAATGTCTGCGGGCCGAACACCACATCAACGTAGGGCGCCCGCGCCACGATAGCCTCACCTTCCTGCGACGCTACGCAACCACCGACACCGATGATCAACTCCGGTTTGTTTTTCTTCAACAAACGCACGCGCCCCAGATCGTGAAACACTCTTTCCTGTGCCTTTTCGCGCACGGAACAGGTGTTGAACAAAATAATGTCGGCCTCCTCGGGACGCTCCGTCAACACCACGCCTTCGGCGTCGGCGAGAAGATCGGCAATACGCGCCGAATCGTATTCATTCATCTGGCACCCGAAGGTGCGCAGGTACAGTTTTTTCATGACCACCGCAAAAAGCAAAGTGTAAAGACGAAGTATAGCAAGCGCCCTGTTTGCCGCCGCCCGCTATAATGGTGGCCTCGTTTTCGCCCGTTCGCCCATGCTCGGCTTCGAACAATCGTTACTGTTTCTCGCCGCCGCCGTGCTGGTAACGCTCGCACCCGGTCCCGATAACCTGATGGTCATCAGCCTCGGCATGGCACGCGGTCGCCGCGCCGGTGTCGCCTTTGCGTTGGGCTGCGCACTCGGTTGCCTGAACCATACGCTGCTGGTCGTACTCGGCGTTTCTGCCGCCATCGCCGCCTCGCCTCATGCTTTCATGACACTACGGATCATCGGCGGCGCTTACCTGATCTGGCTAGGCGTCATTACGTTGAAAAACACTTGGCGACGCTCTGTTGAACCGACTGCCGATTCCGCCGGAACGCCTCCGACTTCGTTGCCGCCACCCCTTCAGCAGGCCGTTGCGTTGACGTTGTTCACACGCGGATTGATCGCCAACGCCGTCAACCCCAAAGTGATTGTTTTCTTTCTGGCCTTCCTGCCGCAATTTGTCGAACCGGCGCGCGGCGCAGTCGGTTGGCAACTGGCCTTATTGGGGCTATTGTTCACGGTGCAATCCGCGCTGATTTTTTCGATAATCGGGTTTCTCGCCGGCTCTCTCGGTCAGCGCTTGGCACACGATCCACGGATCGCGCTTTGGCTTAATCGTCTCGCCGGTGTGGTCTTTGTAGGGCTGGGGTTGCGGCTGTTGTGGGTGTAGTCAGGAATCAAACCCTCTCCCCTTGAAGGAGAGGGAAGGAATCTGATTTCTGAAACTCACCCCGCCCGATCAAAGCGCCGATAACCAAGCGCCTCGGCGACATGCGCCGAAGTCACAGTAGACACATCAGCAAGATCGGCGATGGTGCGGGCAACGCGCAGCAATCGATGATAGGCACGCGCCGACAAAAAGTTTTTCTGCATCGCCTGCGCCAGCAATGCTTCGGCGTCGGGTTCGATCTGGATGTGGCGCGGCAGCATCGCCGCTGATAAATGTGCATTGGCGCAACCCTGCCGTGTTTTCTGCACCTTGTGCGCACGGGTAACACGCGTACGGACATCGGCGCTGCCTTCGGCATCGGGATCGGGCGGTCTTTTCAGCTTGAGCGCCTCTGCCGGAAGCGACGGCACTTCGAGCGACAGATCAATGCGGTCGAGCAGCGGGCCGGAAATACGGCTGCGGTAACGTGCAATGTTTTCAGGCGTACAACGGCAACGCCCGCTTTCGTGTCCCTGCCAGCCGCAGGGACACGGGTTCATCGCCGCGACCAGTTGGAAACGCGCCGGAAATATGCTTTGCCGCGCCGCGCGTGAAATATGAATTTCGCCGGACTCCAACGGTTCGCGCAATACTTCAAGCACAGAGCGATCCCATTCCGGCAACTCGTCCAAAAAGAGCACGCCGTTATGGGCGAGGGAAATTTCACCGGGTCGCGGATCGCTGCCTCCTCCAACCAGCGCCACCGCGCTCGCAGTGTGATGCGGCGCACGGTACGGACGCTGCCGCCACTGTTGCGGCGTAAAGCGTCCGGATAACGACGCAATCGCCGCCGTCGCCAGCGCTTCGTTTTCCGTCAGCGACGGCATGATGCCGGGCAACCGTTGCGCCAGCATCGACTTACCGGTACCCGGCGCGCCGATCAGCAGCAGCGAATGCTGTCCGGCTGCGGCGATTTCGAGCGCGCGTTTGGCTTGATGCTGCCCGCGCACTTCCGAGAGATCGGGAATTTGCACGCTGTCTTCGTCGGGAGCGACTGCCGTTTGCGTCGGTAAGGTTTCACGACCGCTTAAATGCGCGCAAACCGCCAGCAGTGAACGGGCCGGATGTACCGTCGCGTGCCGTACCAGCGCGGCCTCCTGTGCGCTCACTTCCGGCAGGATAAACGCCCGGCCATCGCGCCGCGCTGAAAGCACCATCGCCAACGCGCCGCGGATCGCTCGCAATTCGCCGGTCAATGCCAACTCGCCAGCAAATTCATAATGTTTCAGCGCTTCCTGTGGAATCTGCCCCGTTGCGGCAAGAATACCGAGCGCAATCGGCAGATCGAAGCGCCCCGAATCTTTCGGTAAATCGGCTGGCGCCAAATTAACCGTGATCTTGCGAACTGGAAATTCGTAGCGAGCGTTTTGCAGCGCGGCGCGTACGCGGTCACGCGCTTCACGTACCTCTGCATCGGGCAAACCGACCAGATTGAAGGCGGGCAACCCGCCCGACAGATGCACTTCAACCGTCACCGGCGGTGCATCAATCCCCGCCAATGCCCGCGAATGAACAACAGCGACACTCATGAGAATCGGCTCACGCAACGAACGACTGCATCGGGGGTTTTTACTGACACAAAGCGCCTTTCGGAATCCGAAAAATGACGCAAGTGTAGCAGGGATCGGGAGAATCTGATTTTGAAATCACCGCCGCACGTCGATGTGCGGCACAAACGCCTGCAATGTTTGCAACAGCGCCTCATCGAGAACAACCGCTTCCCCAGCACGCGCCCGCAGCATTTCGTTGTCGCACCCCTGCGCCCGGAACGGCTGCAAAACCCAGCGCGTCACACCGCGTTCGTTGAGGATTGCTGCCAACGCCTGCAATTCCTTTGGCGGCGTCAGCGCGCCGTGTATGGTCGTGCGCACTTCAAACGGCACTCCGGCGCGTTGTATCAACGCCAACGCTTCGAACGCACCGATTTCGCTGTCCGCCACGCCGGTCACCCGCGTATAACCGGCGGGGCTGGCCTTAAGATCAAGCCCGATCCAGTCGAGATGCGGCAACAGCGTTTGCAAACGGCGCGGGTAAGCACCGCCTGTATGCAGGCCAATAAGGAAACCTTGCGCGCGCGTCGCCGTGATCGCTTTCAATAACGCCGGTTGCGCCGTCGGTTCTCCGCCGGAAAACACAACGGCGTCGAGCAAACCACGCCGCGTTTCCAGCCATTCACTGATCGCCAACCAATCAAGCGGATGTTCGCCCTGCGACGGAATCAAATGCGGGTTGTGGCAATAACTGCAACGCCACGGACAGCCCTGACAAAACACCACCGCCGCCAACGCGCCCGGATAATCGGTCACTGTAAACGGCACCAGACCGCCAACCCGCAACGCGGAAGACGGCAAGGCTTTCGACAATGGCGCGGACGGATCGCTCATCATTCCGACTTATCTTGGAAACAGCATTGAATTTAGCCCAAACCCCATGAAAAACGGCCTTCCCAGTTTACCCTGAGAAGGCCGCGCGATGCGCACAGAGCGCATCGAAAAAAAGAACTTTATTTAACCCGCGTTTCACAAAAGAAACGGCGCTCACGATGCTCGCTCTTCTTGCCGATGTTGAACGAGGCCACTGGCCGATGGTAGCCCATGACCCGCGTCCACACTTCGCAACGCTGCCGCTCATCGTCGTTCAGGTTAATCGGCATGGCGGTATCAGTTTTACGTACATCCATTTTTAAACTCCTTATGAAACATTCCTGTCTGGGTTGTTGGGTATTTTTAGCACTAAATACGATTACTACATTTTTTTACTTTCACTTTTCATTTTCATTCTACTGCTTGCATCCATTTTTTTACACCTTCCTTTTCATCAGGCCGGCGCCAACGCCTGTTGCTTCTTTTTGGTCAGCAACGCCTCATCACACTTCGGACAAAATTCGTACTCGCCGGCAAGATAGCCATGCACCGGACAAATTGAAAACGTCGGTGTCACGGTCACATACGGCAAACGGTAACGCTCCAGCGCTCGCCGGATCAGATCACGACAGGCGTTGGCGCACGACACGCGCTCGGTCATGTACAGATGCAACACGGTGCCACCCGTGTATTTGGTCTGCAACGGCTCCTGCCGAGTCAACGCCTCGAACGGATCGTCGGTAAAACCAACCGGCAACTGCGTCGAATTGGTGTAATACGGCGCTTCCGGCGTTCCCGCCTGCAAAATGTCCGGAAAACGTTTTTTGTCTTCCTTGGCAAAACGATACGTCGTTCCTTCCGCCGGTGTTGCTTCCAGATTGTAGAGATGTCCCGTCTCTTCCTGAAAGGCAACCATTCGCTCACGCAAATGGTTCAGCAAATCTTCGGCAAACCGGTGCCCCCATTCGGTGGCGATGCTCTCCTTGTCGCCGGTAAAGTTGCGGATCATCTCGTTGACGCCGTTGATGCCGAGCGTCGAAAAATGATTACGCAGCGTCCCCAGGTAACGCTTGGTGTACGGGAACAAACCCTGATCGATCAATCGCTGAATGACTTTGCGTTTAATTTCAAGGCTTTCCTTTGCGATTTCGATCAGATAATCGAGACGGCGGTACAGTCCTTCACGGTCCCCGGCATACAGATAACCCAACCGTGCGCAGTTGATCGTGACCACGCCCAGCGAGCCGGTCTGCTCGGCGCTTCCGAATAAACCATTGCCGCGCTTCAGCAGTTCGCGCAAGTCGAGTTGCAACCGGCAACACATTGAGCGAATCATGTTGGGCTTCAGTTCCGAATTGAGGAAGTTCTGAAAATACGGCAGCCCATACTTGGCGGTCATCTCGAACAGTATTTCGCAATTCGGATGGTCCCAATCGAAATCCGGTGTGATGTTGTAGGTCGGAATCGGGAAAGTGAACACACGACCCTTGGCATCACCGGTGGTCATCACTTCGATATACGCCCGGTTGATCATGTCCATTTCTTTTTGCAGTTCGCCGTAGGTGAACGGCTGTTCGACCCTTCCGATGACCGGCGCTTGTTCGCGCAAATCTTCAGGACACACCCAATCGAATGTCAGATTGGTGAACGGCGTCTGCGTGCCCCAGCGCGACGGCACATTCAAGTTGTAAATCAATTCCTGAATGCACTGCTTCACCTCATCGTACGACATGCCGTCCTTGCGGATGAACGGCGCCATATAGGTATCGAACGACGAAAACGCTTGCGCGCCCGCCCATTCGTTCTGTAACGTGCCCAGGAAATTAACGATTTGTCCGACCGCGCTGCTCATGTGTTTCGGCGGTCCCGCTTCCACCTTGCCGGGCACCCCATTCAATCCTTCGAACAACAGCGTGCGCAACGACCAGCCTGCGCAATAGCCTGCCAGCATGTCGAGATCGTGGATGTGTACATCACCTTCGCGGTGCGCCTGCCCGATCTCCGGTTCGTACACATGGTCGAGCCAGTAATTGGCGACCACTTTGCCCGATACGTTCAGAATCAAACCGCCCAGTGAATAACCTTGATTGGCGTTGGCGTTAACCCGCCAGTCGCGCTGATCAAGGTATTCGTCGATGGCGTTGGCGACATTGATCAGTGTCTTCTGAGTGTCGCGCAGTTGCTTGTGTTTTTCACGGTAGACGATGTAGGCGCGCGCCGTCACATAATAGCCGGCCGCGATCAGCGTTTCCTCAGCGCGATCCTGGATCGCCTCAATCGTCGGCACACCACCCAGTGTTTTATACGCCAGCACCCGAGCCACCTGCGAAGCAAGTCTTTGCGCTTCGCGTTCATCGAATTCACCGGTTGCTTTGCCCGCTTTGGTGATCGCCATTGCGATTTTCTGCAACTCAAACGGCGCCCGTGAACCGTCGCGCTTAATAACCTGACGCGGCGACAACACGGACTCTCCCAAAGCAGCGGCTGGTGATGAAGCTGATGGCGAAGCAGACATAGACCTTCCTTCGGGTAAAGATTTAGACCGAGAATACGCAGAATAAAGAAAAAAACACGTCCCTTTTGTGCTGGCCGACGATGCCTACACCGCTATATCTAGCGGTGTAGGCGGATTCTACCTCAATAAATGGTAGAAAAAAACAGGGATCGCCATTTTTTGATTGTCTTTCGCCGGCGACAAAATGGGCGGAAACCTCGGTATAAGGCCGTCCGGCCTGTGGAAGAAGCGCAACAGGCGCACGGCAAAAACCTTAACCGCGGCCGCAGCGATCATCAATGCGTTCGCCATGAACGCACCCCTCGCCATTAACCCCGTTCCAAACTGAAAGTGGAAACGGTGTTGTTGCCAACAGCAAAGCGCTAACATAATATGTTGCGACCGCTAATCCCCGAACGGCGAAGACAGTAGGTGACGCGTTATCGCGGCACGTTGGTCAAAAGAGAAGATTTATGCGTATTCTGGTGCTTGAAGATGATGCTGCGCAGGGAGATGCTTTAACTTCATTGCTGGAGCAGTCCGGCCATAAGGCGCACCTGTTCACCCGTGGCGATGATGTGATGCGTGTGTTGCGCCGCGAAATTTTTGATCTGGCGCTGCTCGACTGGCATACGCCGGGGGCTACCGGTCGCGAAGTATTGACCTGGATCCGCGAACAACTGCTGGAACCATTGCCGGTCATCTTCGTATCGCAACAGGACAACGAGACCGCTATCGTCGATGCGCTAACAGCAGGCGCTGACGATTACCTGACCAAGCCGATCCGGCCGGCGGAATTGCTCGCCCGTATCGCCGCGGTCATGCGACGGCGCGCCAATGTTGACCTTTCGCAACAACCCATGTTGCGCGTCGGCACCCTGACGCTTGATCGCAGCGCCCGGTCGGCAACCGTTCGTGGCCGCCTGATCGATCTCACACAAAAGGAATTCGAACTTGCCTGGTACCTGTTTCGTCATCTCGGGCAGTTGGTGCCGCGCGTCCAAACGCTGCAAGCCATTTGGGGCGTTACCGAGTCCGTCAATTCACGAACGCTGGATACCCACATCAGCCGGTTACGCCGCAAGCTCGAACTGACTCCGGAAAACGGTTTTTGTCTGATCTCTGTCTACGGTTACGGATACCGCGTTGAACTCATCGAGCCAGAGAGTGTTGCCACTTATGATTAGTTTTCGCCTTTCTTCTGTTTTTCTCTCCGGCCTTTTTGCGCTGACGCTACATGCCGCCGAACCGGCGGGAGTTACCGCTGACGTTATCACTGATGTTATCACTGGTGTTGTCACTGGTGTTGTCAAATACACCGTGCAACCGGGTGACACCATCAGCGGCCTTTCCGAGCGTTATCTCAATGGCCGTGGCCGCTGGGCCGCTATCGAGCGGGTCAATCCCGGTCTCGATATTCACAAGCTGCGTCCCGGACAAACGCTGTACCTTCCAGAAAGCCGTATCTCGTCAGTCGGCAAAACCGCCAAAGTGCTAAAAGTTAATGGACAGGCGCAAAGCGAGGGGGTTGACTTGCAGGAAGGACAACAATTAAGCGCCGGATCGGTGATCGACGTTGCTGCCGACAGCTTCGTCACCTTGCAGTTGGATGATGGCAGTATTCTGGTCGTCGAACCCAATACCCGGGCGCGCCTCGATGAATTACGTCAGATGTCAACCGGCTCCCCGCGTTCGTCGATACATATCGACCGTGGCCGGATCAATGTCAAAGCCGCGCCGCAAACCGAACCAGGCGCGCGTTTCGAAATTTCGACACCAAGCGCAACCACCGCCGTGCGCGGCACCCGATTTCGGGTTAGCGAAAAAGAAGATGGCGCAACGGTCGTTGAGGTGAACGAAGGCCTTGTCCATGTCGCCGCGGCGGAAACAGGCAAAGGCGTCGCTGTTCCCGCAGGTAACGGAAGTATCGTCGTCGCCGGCCAAACGCTTGACGTCAAACCTCTGCTACCGGCGCCAGACTTAAGCCAATTGCCGGAAGAGTATACCCAGACCATTCTGGAAATCACTTTCCCGCCGGTAACCAACGCTGTAGCTTACCGCGTTACCATAGCGCGTGACGCTGCATTTGTTGATGTCGTCGCTGCTGCCGAAAACACGTTGCCGCAACTCAAAGTTACCGGTTTATCCGATGGCAAATATTACTTATGCGCTCGCGCCATTTCCGCCGATGGCCTGCACGGTCTTGAGAACGGTAACGCTTTCCTGCTGCACGCCCGTCCCGAACCGCCGTTTGCGTCATCGCCCGTCCTCGACAAACATGTCGCCACAGGATCGGTCATGTTGATGTGGGCCGCGCCGGAAAACGTCACCGCCTACGACATCCATATCATCCGCAACGGACAACTGTTGTCGCGTATTGAACGCCATCCGGAATCTTCGTACCTGCTGGAGGCTGTCCCCGGCCAGTACCAGTGGCAACTGGCCTCCCGCGACACCAACGATCATCTCGGCCCGTTTGGTCAGTGGAGTACTTTCACCGTTGTCGAACCGCCCAGTGCTCCGACCGCGCAAGCCCATCTTGCCGGAGACAACAACATCCTGACTTTGGTATGGGCTGGAGCTCCCGATCAAACGTACCATTGGCAACTCGCTTCAAACAGCGATTTTTCGCCCATCGATAAAGAAGGGGATTCCACAAAATCCAGTATTGAACTGCCGATGCCAAGCGCCGGCGCCTATTTTGTTCGGATACGCGCAATCACCAGCGATGGCATCGAGGGGCCGTACAGCAGTGCTCAAAAATTTGTCATCCCAGAGAAAGAAAGCAAAATTCCTCTCTGGATAATTCCGTTTTTACTGCCGTTTTTTGTATTGTGAACATGAAAACCGGATCGTACGCGCC
>JAISPI010000153.1 GCA_031275075.1 Burkholderiales bacterium
ATCGACACCTTCGTTGCGGCACCTGAACCGGTATTCAACTTGGGCAGCGGGGAAATGATGCAAGACCACTTGCATCATCGTAAATTTATAAAGATCGGTATCGAGCAGCGAACGAATGATCATGATTTAAAAAACAGGCTTTGCCCCACCTCGCCACTGAAGCCTTCGGGCGGAACAACCGTAACATAGAGGGGGTAGGTTATCATTCCTCCGGCTTTTTTTGAAAGGTTTGTGGCACTGCCTTTGTCTCCGTCCACCGCTCGCCGGATGTCTGTACCCTTGAGTTAATGCCAACGGCTTAGTTCTGACTTTCCGCCCCCTCCTTTTCCTGAAAAAAGAAGCGTTCCGCCCGTTTTTTTGACCGCTCGTAGCAAAATGGATGCCTATTGTTACTTTGCTCTATTTCAAGAGATCGATTAATTGTTACACTAGAAATATCCGCTTTAGCCAAGGTTTTGATTTCGTCATGAGTACTCCAGATCGCCATTACCGAATTTTAGTGATCGATGACGATCCGCGCTTACGCGATCTTCTACAACGTTACCTCACGGAAAACGGCCTGGAAACGATCACTTTGCCCGACAGCACACAGCTTGAAAAAACGTTACAACGTTTCCCGCCGCATCTGGTCGTTCTTGACCTGATGCTACCGGGTGAAGATGGGCTGTCCATCTGCCGCAAGCTGCGCAGCACCTATGAGTCGCTTCCAATTATCATGCTAACAGCACGCCGTGAAGAAGTCGATCGCATTATCGGTCTCGAAATGGGTGCCGATGACTACCTTGGAAAACCGTTTAATCCACGCGAATTGCTGGCGCGGATTCATGCCGTACTGCGTCGCGCGCCGAAGCATGAGCTGGCCGGAGCGCCAACCGAGGAAGGCACGATTCCGTTTGGCCCGTTCACGCTCGATCTGGCGGCTCGCACGTTGAACAAAGACGGCGAAACCGTCCACCTGAGCACTGCCGAATTTTCATTGCTCAGGGTGATGGGGCAGCACCCGCGCCAACCGTTCACCCGTGAACGGCTGTCGCTGTTGGCGCGCGGCAAAGACCATGAAACGTTTGACCGTGCTATTGACATGCAAATTTCGCGGCTGCGCAAACTCGTCGAACCCGACCCGATGAACCCGCGTTACATTCAAACCGTGCGCGGCTTCGGGTACATTTACGTCCCCGAAGACAGCAAATCTGACAGCGACGCGGCGGAATAAAACGTAAAGAAAGTAGTACGCCTGAGTACCCTCCTCAAATTCTGGCCGGCTTCGCTGTTCGGACGGCTTCTGTGTTTTCTGGTCGCGCTGATCGCCCTGGTGCTGGTCGTGATGGGTTTGTTGTTTCAGTACGACCGCGAAAACCTGCTGATCTACCAGTTCGGGCATACCAAAGCGGTGCAGTTACAAGCGTTGCGCGCTGTGCTTGAATCGAGCATTCCAACCGAACGGGCTGACATCCTGCGCCGTTTCGGCCATCAATACAACGCCCGCCTGTTTGAAGAACGCCGCCGCCGGATCACCGGCGAAACATCACCAGCGGTTCCGTTCGACATGCCGCTTCGCAGTGAATTGGAAATTCCTTCGCTCGATCAGGATACTTCGTCCGACTCCTTGTCGTTCCGCTCGAATCGACCGATGATACAGCCGCGACAAACCGGACAACCGCCAGTGGGCGCTTTTCTCGACCTCGAAAAATATTTGCAGAAAACACTCGGCGCCAACACCCATATCCGGCTGCAACCCGAACGACAACTGCTGTGGATTCGTTTCTCCGCGCACAACAGTTATTATTGGGCCGGTTTCATTCTACCCGAACGTCCGTTAGCTCAAGATGCTCCGGCGCGCGCTTTCTTTCTGGCGCTGGTGATTGTCGCGATGTTGGTTCTCGCCGCGCTCGCTTTTGCTCGCTACCTGTCACAGCCGCTTTCCAAGCTCGCCGAAGCCGTTGATCTGGTCGGCCGCGGCGAAGCGCCACCATCGTTGCCCGATGCCGGCCCCTCCGAGATGGCTGCGCTCAATCGCGGTTTTAACGCCATGATTACTCGCTTGCAACAAGTCGAACACGATCGCGCGTTATTGCTTGCCGGCATTTCACACGATTTGCGCACACCGCTGGCGCGCCTTCGCTTGAGTATCGAAATGAGCAGCGATAACCCGCAAGAACGCGAATTAATGGTCGATGATATCGAAGCCATCGACCGCATCATTGATCAGTTCCTTGATTTTGCGCGCGACGATGCCGGCAAACCAGCGCATCTGCAAAATGCCAACACCCTGATCACCTCTTGCGTCGAGCGTTATCAGCGCTCACACCATGATGTGCGTTTCACACCCAACCCGAAACTTCCGGACATTCCGCTACGTACCACGGCATTTGAACGGCTGATCAACAATCTGATCGATAACGCCATCGTCCACGGCAAGCCACCCATCGAAATCACCACGGGTTTCGACGCTCATCATGTACGGGTCGAAGTCAGCGACCATGGCGGCGGCTTTCCTGAAGTGGAACGCGAACGCCTCAAAGAACCGTTCCGCCGTGCTACAAAAGCACGCTCAACGCCAGAAGGCAAACTTGGTGCCGGTCTTGGGCTCGCCATCGTCGAGCGTATCGCCAGACTGCACAACGGCAGCGTCGAATTATTGAGCGCGCCGCACGGCGGTGCGCTGATCAAAGTGGTGTTGCCACGGCATTCTGGGTAGGTATCTGGTATCAGTAAACGGTGTCATTCCGCGCGTAGTCGCGGAATCCAGAAAACCATCTCACGCGGAGGCGCGAAGAAGAAACCGAAACACCTTCCCTTTCATGGATTCCGCGTCCATGCGACTACGCATGGAATAACGTTTAAAAATATTAACCGCAAAGATCGCAAAAATTTTAGGTGCTCTCTGCGTTCTATGCGTTCTTTGCGGTTAAAACGGTTTTCCTGATCCCTGACGCCTGAAAATTCAGACAATGCCTTGCGCCATCATCGCATCGGCCACTTTCACGAAGCCTGCTACGTTAGCGCCATCGACGTAATTCACATGCCCCTTACCGTCCTTGCCGAAACGCACGCATGAAGCATGAATTGCATGCATGATATTGCGCAAACGCGAATCAACTTCTTCGCGCGCCCACGATAACCGAAAACTGTTTTGGCTCATTTCCAGCCCCGACACAGCCACACCGCCTGCGTTGGCCGCTTTACCGGGAGCAAACAGGGTCTTCGCATCGTGGAAAACCTGCGTCGCCTCCAACGTCGATGGCATGTTGGCGCCCTCGGCCACGCATTGACAGCCGTTTTTGACCAACGTTCTGGCATCGTCCTCATTCAGTTCGTTCTGCGTGGCGCATGGCAATGCAACATCACAAGCAATGTGCCATGGCGTTTTATCTTTGTGGAATTTGAGCTTGTGTTGTTCGGCGAATGCCTGCAAGCGCCCACGCTCAATATTCTTCCAGTGCATCAACGCTATAAGTTGATCAGAGGTCAAGCCGTTCGTCAATTCTACCGTTCCTTCCGAATCGGACATCGATACCACTTTGGCGCCGCACTCCAGGCACTTTTCCGCCGCATACTGCGCGACATTGCCGGAACCGGATACGGTCACCCGTTTCCCTTCCAAATTTTGTGAACGCACCGCCAACATTTCGTTGACGAAATAGATCAAGCCATAGCCAGTAGCTTCCGGCCGGATCAGGCTGCCGCCGAAAGTGACGCCCTTACCGGTCAATACGCCGGAAAATGTGTTCGCCAGTTTTTTGTATTGCCCAAACAAATAACCGACCTCTCGGCCACCAACGCCGATATCACCTGCCGGAACATCGAGGTCGGCGCCAATGTGACGAAAAAGCTCGTTCATGAACGACTGACAAAAACGCATTACTTCATTGTCGCTCTTGCCTTTCGGATCGAAATCGGAGCCCCCTTTACCGCCGCCCATCGGTAATGTCGTCAACGCATTCTTGAACACCTGTTCAAACGCAAGAAATTTCAACATTCCTATCGTAACCGACGGGTGAAAACGCAAGCCGCCCTTGTAAGGCCCCAAAGCACTGCTCATCTGCACCCGGAAACCGCGGTTGACCTGCACTTTGCCTTGGTCGTCAACCCACGGCACCCGAAAAGCAATGGTTCGTTCCGGTTCAACGATACGCTCCAGCAGCGCATTTTCCCGATATTGCGGATTTTTCTGAATGAACGGCCATAAGCTCTGCATGACCTCAGTGACCGCCTGATGAAACGTCACCTGGCTTGGGTCTTTCTTCTGCACATACAACAAAAACTCATTCAAACTTTGAGGCATCTTGCTTGCTCCTTCTTCAAAAAACGAGACCCTGGGCGAACAATGAACCTCAACGTCCGCCTGCTCAAAAAAGGATGCCTCCCTGACCACACACTCGGTGTGTTACATCTCACCATGCTGTTCAATGCTTCCCGGACATTCCAGCCCGATTACGCCTGCCGCTTCGTAGAACGTCAGTACCGAAGCAAACGCCTTGATCCCAAATCAAAACACCTTTGGAATAACGCGCCGACAACACTTTTTATTATACGGCGTCAAACGCATGAGCTATGTTTTTTTGGTCGCCCGATCTAAATCAAGACCAATGCCACACAGCTTCCGTCCTCCCGCGCAAGAAGCGAGAGGAGAAAAGCGTCGGAGATGTCATTCCAGCACCATCGTCATTCTGTGCGGAACAAAGCGGTGTCGTAGAATCCAAACGCCGCATGGTTCCCGAGTGCTGCGACTTCGCGCAAGATGACGCGCACGGAATAACGCGAATGGAGCGGTAGCGTGGCTGTCTCTCTACCGCAGAGGGAGAGAACGTTTAACCCATCCCCACCCTGTCCTCCCCTTGAAGGGGAGGGAAGAAATCCGATACCTGATACCTGATTCCCGATCCCCGAAACTCACCCCGCCTGCAACGGATACAGTTTCCAGTTCTTTCCGCTTTTCAACGACCTCAATCCCTCTACTGCCGCCAGCGCGCCGGAGATCGTTGTGCAATAGGGAATGCAATTCGCCAGCGCCGTGATCCGGATCAGCCGTGAGTTGGCAATCGCCGTTCGCGTTTCTTCGACTGTAGTGAACACCATCGCAATTTCTCCGCTTTTCATCACGTCGACAATATTCGGGCGGCTTTCTTTGAGTTTGTTGATGGTACGCACTTCGATTCCGGCGGCGCGAATCGCTTCGGCGGTGCCTTGCGTTGCAACCAGTGTATAACCGCCCATCGCCATCAGTGTTTGCGCGACTTTCACGGCTCGCGCTTTGTCGCTGTCCTTGACGGTCAGCAACACGGTGCCGCTGTCGGGCAAACGCACGCCCGCGGCCAGTTGTGCTTTGAACAACGCTTCACCGAATGTTTCTCCGATTCCCATCACTTCGCCGGTCGAGCGCATCTCCGGCCCAAGCACCGGATCGACCCCGAGGAATTTGCTGAACGGAAACACCGCTTCTTTGACGCTGATTCGCTTCGGCGTTACTTCCTCGTAGACTCCTTGCTCCTGCAGCGTTTTTCCAGCCATACAGCGCGCCGCGATTTTGGCCAGCGGCAGCCCGGTTGCTTTGGAAACGAACGGCACGGTACGCGATGCCCGCGGATTGACTTCGAGAACGTAAACCACATCGCCCTCTGCCGTCTGCTGAATCGCGAATTGCACGTTCATCAAACCGACCACATTGAGCGCCTTCGCCATTGCCCGTGTCTGCTCTTTCAGCACTTCCACCGTTGCCGCCGAGAGCGAATACGGCGGCAGCGCACAAGCCGAGTCGCCGGAATGCACACCCGCCTGTTCGATGTGTTCCATCACGCCGCCGATGAACACGGTTTCACCGTCCGCAACGCAATCGACGTCACATTCAATCGCATCATCGAGGAAACGATCAAGAAGCACGGGTGAATCGGGCGACACGGTTACCGCTTCACGCATATAGCGCTCAAGGTCACGAGCCTCGTGGACGATTTCCATTGCGCGACCGCCCAACACATACGACGGACGTACAACCAACGGGTATCCTATCGTTTCAGCGCAACGTAACGCTTCCGCTTCCGTCCGCGCCGTCGCGTTCGGCGGTTGTTTCAAGCCTAATTCGTGGAGCAATTTCTGGAAACGTTCGCGGTCTTCAGCAGCGTCAATGCTCTGCGGCGATGTGCCAATCACCGGCACACCGTGCGCTTCGAGCGCCAACGCCAGCTTCAGCGGTGTCTGCCCGCCAAATTGAACGATCACGCCTTCAGGCTTTTCGAGTGCGACGATTTCAAGCAGGTCTTCGAGCGTCAGCGGTTCGAAATATAGGCGGTCGGATGTATCGTAGTCGGTCGACACGGTTTCCGGATTACAGTTAATCATGATGGTTTCGAAACCGTCTTCGCGCAGCGCCATCGCCGCGTGCACGCAACAATAATCGAACTCAATCCCCTGCCCAATCCGGTTCGGCCCGCCGCCAAGTACCATGATTTTACGCCGCCCGCTCGGCCGCGCCTCGCAAACGCCGTGCGTTTGTCCATGCAACGGCATTTCGTAAGCGGAATACAAATACGCCGTGCTGCTGGCGAATTCCGCCGCGCAAGTATCGACCCGTTTGTAAACCGGCCTAACGTCAAGCGACAAACGTTTTTCCCGCACTGCCGCCTCTGTCACCTTCAACAGCTTTGCAAGACGTCGGTCAGAAAAGCCCATGCTTTTTAACATGCGCATCTCTTTTTCGGACAATGCTTCGAGCGTATGCGTCGTCAACCGTGTTTCCATTGCTACGATTTCTTCGATTTGTGCCAGAAACCATGGGTCAATGTGTGTCTCGTTGTAAATTTCGTCGAACGGTATCCCCAACCGGAACGCGTCGGCCACGTACCACAGCCGCATCGGTCCCGCTTCGCTCATCTGGTTGATAATATCGTCGCGGTCTTCCGATTGCTCATCAAAACCGCTAACCCCGATTTCCAGCCCGCGCAACGCTTTTTGCAACGACTCCTGAAACGTCCGTCCCATCGCCATCACTTCACCGACCGCTTTCATCTGCGTGGTCAGCCGCGGATCGGCTTCGCGGAATTTTTCAAACGCAAAACGCGCGATTTTAGTGACCACATAATCGATGGTCGGCTCGAACGATGCCGGAATAACACCGCCGGTAATATCGTTTTTCAGTTCGTCGAGCGTGTAGCCAACGGCGAGTTTGGCGGCAATTCTAGCAATCGGAAAACCGGTCGCCTTTGACGCCAGCGCCGATGAACGCGACACCCGCGGATTCATTTCGATTACGATCAATCGGCCATTTTTTGGATTCACCGCAAATTGCACGTTAGAACCGCCGGTATTGACCCCAATCTCGCGCAATATCGCAAACGACGCGCTGCGCATGATCTGATATTCTTTGTCAGTCATCGTCTGCGCCGGCGCTACGGTGATCGAATCACCGGTGTGGATTCCCATCGGATCGAGGTTTTCGATCGAACACACGATAATGCAATTATCGGCGCGGTCGCGCACCACTTCCATCTCAAACTCTTTCCAGCCGAGCAGTGATTCTTCAATCAATAGCTCGTGCGTCGGCGACAATTCCAATCCGCGCTGACAAATCTCTTTGAACTCTTCCGGGTTGTACGCCACACCGCCGCCGGTGCCACCAAGCGTAAACGATGGCCGGATGATTATCGGATAGCCGATGCTCTGCGTCGTCTGCGCGATTTCGCGCTGCACCGCTTGCGCTTCTTCGAGCGAATGGGCAATGCCGGAACGTGCCGATTGCAGACCGATCTTCTCCATCGCTTCTTTGAAATGTTGCCGGTCTTCCGCTTTGTTGATCGCCACGGGCGAAGCGCCAATCAATTCACAGCCGTATTTTTCAAGCAGCCCATGGCGATGCAAATCAAGCGCCGCATTCAACGCTGTCTGGCCACCCATCGTCGGCAAAATGGCGTCAGGTTTTTGTTCCGAAAGAATGCGTTCGAGCACTTCGATGGTAATCGGTTCGATGTAAGTCACATCGGCCATTTCCGGGTCGGTCATGATCGTCGCCGGATTGCTGTTCACAAGAATCACGCGATAACCTTCTTCGCGCAATGCTTTACACGCCTGAACGCCGGAGTAATCAAATTCGCACGCCTGGCCGATAACGATCGGGCCGGCGCCAATGATAAGTATGCTGTGAATGTCAGTTCTTTTAGGCATGAGAGTTCCGGATCAAGCGTGTTCCATCAGGTCGATGAAATGGTCGATAAAATGGTCGAAGAGCGGTGTAATATCGCGCGGGCCGGGCGATGCTTCAGGGTGCCCCTGAAAGCAAAAAGCCGGTCGGTCGGTGTAGCGCAAACCCTGCAACGAACCATCGAACAGCGATATATGTGTCACCTGCACGTTCGACGGCAACGTTTTGGCATCGACAGCAAAACCGTGGTTTTGCGAAGTGATGAACACCCGTTTGCTTTCGAGTTCCTGTACCGGATGGTTGCCGCCGTGGTGGCCGAATTTCATCTTGTACGTTGACGCTCCCGCCGCCAGCGCCATGATTTGATGGCCAAGGCAAATGCCGAATGTCGGTTTGCCGCTCGCGATCAGTGTCCGCGCCGCTTCAATCGCATAGTTGCACGGCGCAGGATCACCCGGGCCGTTCGAGAAAAACACACCGTCGGGTCGCATCGCCAGCACTTCTTCGGCGCTGGTTCGAGCCGGCACCACTGTCAATTTACATCCACGCGATGCAAACAGCCGCAAGATATTGCGTTTGACGCCAAAATCGTAAGCGACGACATGAAAACGCGGCGATTGTATCCGTCCATAGCCCGTCTCCGGCTCCCACGCGGTTTCTTCCCATGTGTACGGTTTTTTCGTCGAGACGACTTGCGCCAAGTCCACTCCGGTCAGGCCGGAAAACGCCCGCGCTTTTTCAAACGCAGCTTCCGGTGTTGCGCGAGTGCCAGCCATCAGGCACGCCGATTGTGTACCATACTCGCGCAAATGTTGCGTCAGGCTTCGGGTGTCAATTCCGGCAATCGCTACGATCGTTTGCTCCCGCAAATAATCGCCGAGTGTCTGCGTCATCCGGTAGTTCGATGCCCGATTAGGCACGTCCTTGACAACCAGTCCCGCCGCACGAAGGCGGTCAGACTCGACATCCTCGGGATTAACGCCAACATTGCCGATGTGTGGATACGTCAGCGTCACGATTTGCCGCGCGTAACTCGGATCGGTCAGGATTTCCTGATAACCGGTCATCGCGGTGTTGAACACGATTTCGCCGACGGTTTCGCCATCGACACCAATGCTGACGCCTTCGTACACAGTACCATCGGCCAATGCCAGCCAAGCAGGCACTGAAGGCGACAACAAAGATTTTTTTGAAGAAGACATGACACGTCGCTTTCGTAACGCTCACACCCACACATCGCCGCTCACCGGTTGAGGGCGAAAATCCATGAGCATGAAAGTGAACTGGAAATGGAGTATTGTAGCCGTTGCCTCGGTGGTTGCGTCAAATTTCTCCTCTCGAATCTCCTCTCCATGCCGTTAATAGCCCGTCTGCCCGTCGCCTCCCGGTATTCCACCTTTATAATGCCGGAAAAACCATGCTTTTTACGAAACCTGGAACGCTCTTGCCCGTGCTTTACCTTCCTTCATGATTTGCTTTTCCGCGCCCCTGTTTCCCCTTTCTCTTTTCGGTATCGACGATGCGCGTTGATGGCGATCGTACCCATTTGCCGCTGGCACTGGCGCTGCTTTATATGCTGTGTATCGTCTATGCCAGCCTCTATCCGTTCATCCGTTGGGAATTACCATTGCCGGAAACGCCCTACTGGCTGTTCGCGCCCGCCCGTTTTTATCGCGCTGATTTTGTCGTCAATTTTTTCGCTTACCTGCCGTTTGGTCTTTTTGTCGGCCTCGCCAGCCGCCGGTATCGCTTGGGATGGGCATTGGTCTGCGGCGCGTTGCTGTCGCTGGCGATGGAATCGTGCCAATGGTTAATGCCACCACGCAGCGCCGATCTTTACGACTTTTTCGCCAATACCACCGGCGCCGCTGTCGGCGGCATCGTTGCTTGGAGTTTGGCCGCGCTGTCGCCGTTGCGCGATAGGCTTTACCGCTGGCGCCACCTGTTTCTGACCGGCTGGCTTGGTGATTTCGGGCTGGCGCTGCTTGTTTTCTGGCTGGCGGCACAAGTCAACCCCGGCATTCCCTCGTTCTCAATCGTTTTCGATCCGACGGTGCTTGCCGCCGTTTGGCCCGACAAAACAATCCCGTTTGCCGATGCCCGCTGGTCGATGCTGGCAGAAATCGTCATCGGTGCTTTCCAAATTTCCGGTATCGGTTTGTTTGCGGCACTGTTGGTTCGCGACCGCCGTCATGCGGTATTGACAGCGATAGGGATCATTCTGGCGGCGTTTCTGCTGAAAAACGCTGCGATATGGCTCACGCTCAACGACGTGGCGCGTGTTCATTACCTTGGCCGCACGACGACATGGATAGCGCTGGCGCTGGGTTTTTTGCTGCTTTATGTTTTTTTTACTTTGTCGCGCCCGAAGGTCGTCACCCTCTGCGCTGTCATCTTGTTGTCTTCGCTGCTGGCGCCGCTACTGTTGCCCGATCTGCTGTTCGCGCGTGTGCCCCCATCGCTGTTCAACAGCCACTATGCGCATCTGCTGCACTTTGACAGCTTGACCCGCATCATCCTTCTGGGGTGGCCACTGGCCGCTGGAATCTGGCTGTTCTTTCTGGCCGGACGGCCCCACTGGGGAGCATCATCGGATGTGTATTGACCACCATGTAAAAACACGTTGACAAGTCCATCGTTGCTGTTTTTGTTAAAGTGTGTTTTTGTGATTTTTTCGCCACCGCACCATGAGCCATTACCAACATCACGTTTTCTTCTGTTGCAACCAGCGTTCGCCGGACGAGTGTTGCTGTGCGCAAGCCAACGCCGAAACGATGTACCTTTACGCCAAAGACCGTGTCAAGGCATTGCGTTTGACTGACCGCGTCCGGATCAATCGCGCCGGTTGCCTCGGCCGCTGTGAAGAAGGGCCGTGTCTGGTCATTTATCCTGAAGCCATCTGGTACACCTACCGCACTCCTTCGGATCTCGATGAAATCATCGACCAACATTTGGCCAATGGCCGTATTGTTGAAAGATTGCAACTTTGAACGCCAAATCCCTGGAACGCCGCACCATTGCCGGCCCTGCTGGCGCATTGGAAATCGCGCTCAATATCCCCGAAACGGTACGCGGTATCGCACTGATTGCGCATCCCCATCCGCTGGAGGGAGGTACGCTCGACAACAAAGTCGTTTACACGCTTGCCAAAAGTTTTTTTTCCTTTGGTTTTGCGACAATGCGCTTCAATTTCCGTGGTGTCGGCCGCTCGGAGGGCGCTTGGGATCACGGCGACGGAGAAACCGACGATGCGTTACGGGCACTCGAATATGCGCAAACCTGTCTGCCGCAAGCAGCCGGACTGCCGCTGGCGTTGGCCGGTTTTTCGTTTGGCTCTTACGTCCAGACCCGTGTTGCCAAACGTGTCGCGCCCACCATGACCGTGCTGATTGCTCCGGCAGTAAAACGCTTTGCGCTTACCGACGCCCCTGCCAACACACTGGTCGTGCATGGGGAAAACGATGACATAATCCCTCTTGTCGATGTGCTCGACTGGGCGCGTCCGCAACATCTTCCGGTCATAGTCGTCACAGGTTGTGGTCATTTTTTCCACAGCCGCCTCTCGCAACTGCAAACAATTGTGTCAGACTACGTTACAGCCCGTGTATTTGGCGGTGTTCGCTGTATTATAAGCAACTAAGTTTTGGGGGTACTTTCAAAGAAACGCGACAAATCATACGTCGCGCGCTTTTTGACAACATTTTTTTATGAGCGAAACTTTTTTTGCGCCGTGTCCGCGCGGTCTCGAAAACATCCTGGCGGCTGAACTGATCCTGCTAGACGCAGTCGCGCCGCAAACCCTTCCGGGCGGAGTCTGTTTTCAAGGTGATCTGTCTTTGGCCTATCGCGTCAATCTCGAATCCCGTCTGGCCAGCCGCATTTTGTGGCGCATTGCCCAGCAGCCTTATCAGAATGAGCATGACCTTTACACAATCGCTTACGACATTGATTGGACGCGTTACTTTTCTGCGCAGCGCACCTTGCGTGTCGATCTGACCGCAACACGTTCGCCGCTGACCAGTCTGTCGTTTACCACACTGCGGATCAAGGACGCCATCTGCGACCGTTTCCGCGCTGAAGGACAGCTTCGGCCTTCCATCGACAAACAATCACCCGATGTGCGCGTTTACGCCTACCTCTCCGATAAAAAAGCCTCGCTTTACCTCGACACGTCCGGCGAGGCGTTATTTAAACGCGGCTACCGCAAACACAGCGAAGAGGCGCCGCTGCGTGAAAATCTGGCGGCAGGACTGCTTACGCTTGCAGGCTGGGGGCCTGATATCGCCTTACTCGATCCAATGTGCGGCAGCGGCACCATCGCCACCGAAGCCGCGTTAATCGCCGCGCGGCAAGCGCCAGGGCTACATCGCAGTTTCGGATTTCAAAAACTCAACTGGTTCGATGGCCCGACTTGGCAACGGTTAAAGCAAAAAGCGCATGACGCGGTGCGCCCCGCTCCAAGAACACCCATGATCTTTGCCAGCGACGTTTTAGAAAATGCCGTTGAACGCGCCAAGGATTATGCAGAAAACGCCAACGTCGCTGACTGGATAACCTTCTCCACCGCGGATGTCCGTTGGCAAGAAGCGCCCGCGTCAACCGGCATTTGGCTGTCCAATCCGCCCTACGGTGTCCGTCTCGAAGACAGCGAAACATTGGCCGCACTGTATCCCGCTCTCGGCACCACGCTCAAGAAACATTTTGCCGGCTGGAACGCCTGGTTTTTCAGCGGCGACCTGCAATTGCCCAAACTCATTGGACTAAAACCCGAACGCCGCATTCCATTGTTCAACGGCGCGCTTGATTGCCGCCTTTATGGGTTCAAAATGGTAGAAGGTTCAATGCGGCGGGTCAAACAGGTATCAGAAGTTTTTTCTTAAAATTTTTTCTGTATTCTCTGACATGTTAATGCTGATGCTGCCCTCCCGTCTTTTTCTCTCCGAAACAGACGCTTTTCTACGCGACTACCTGAATACCCATCCCGAAACCGTCGATCAGCAAAAAGAGGGAATGCAACTATGGTGGGGTCGGGCGCCAGACATCAGGAGCCAGGAATCAAACGCCAAGGATCGGGAATCTGATACCTGTTAATCAATGACAGCGGCTATGCGTTCCATGCGCATGGCCATGTTCGATCTCTTCTTCGGTAGCAGCCCGCACATCAAGCACGGTACATTCGAACAACACCCGCTGCCCAGCCAACTCGTGGTTGCCATCAAGTACCGCCTGGCCATTCGAAATCTCGGTCACGCGCCACACTTGCGCTTCCTCGTCGCCCGAAGACAGATAACCACCGACAGCGATATCGGGCGGCAAGTCGGCAAGCGGTTCGAGCCGCACCAATGTTGGATCATAATCGCCAAATGCTTCCGCCGGTTCGAGCGACAGCTTGACGACATCGCCAGTCGTCCTGAAATTCAACGCTTCTTCAACCTTCGGAAAAATACCGGAGTAACCGCCGTGCAAGTACGTCACCGGCGTATCGTTCTGCTCGATCAACCCGCCATCGGTATCAAATAGCTTGAAGTTCAACGTCACCACGGCATTGGCAAAAATCTTCATATCGTCTCTTACGAAAAACATCCCTAGCGATTGAGGCCTTTGAAAATCTCTTCTTGCGAACGCGCAATGGCTTCATCCAGCGAACGGTCTTCCGGCGCTGCATACACCTTGGCGCTACGAAACGCATTGATGGCTTCCTGATGTCGCCCCATCTCTTGTAACGCCGTACCTTGGCAACGTCTCGGCGCTGGATTGGTAACTTCCAGTCTGGCCCAGTTTTGACAGCTTTCATGGGCACGTTTCCAATCTTTTCTGTCGAGCAACAACAAGCTCTCTTCGCGGATTCTGACAATGGCCTCGCGGAATTCTTCCAGTTTGCGCAGCCCCTCTGCGGCCTCCGGGTCGGCCGGCGTCGGACTCACCCTTTCATGATCACCGGCAGTCTCGTTGCCTACCGGTTGCACTCTCCGCGGTACCGGTAGCGGAGTTGCCACTTCAGTGCCTGGCTCGATCTGCTGAATGACCCAGCGCTTGGCCTCCTCTCCGGCCTCAAGCAATGGCTGTTGCCATGCCGCGATGTACATGAACAGCAATATGGCCAACCCCAATCCGCCGACAAGACCCGGAATAACGCTTATCGGTGTGTGCGTCACCAAGACATCATCTTTTTCGTCCCAATCGGTTTCATCGAAAAACTCGGCCGCCGCCCGCGCCCGCGCCGCCACAATCGGCGCCAATGGCGCAATGCCCATCGCCACTCCCTGCCACCAAACGCGAAATGCCCGCTGCAATGCATAATGCCAGCAATCACTGCCGCCACGCGGCGCATAAGGCGTCGAGACACGGAACTGTATGTAGATGCCAAACAGCCATTTTCCAAGCGTGGTCCCTACCGCCGCCATCAACAACGCCTCGACCGGAATCCACGTAAACGTGACCAGCACCGGCACCAGCAGCGGATTGCCTAAGTATTGAAACAGTGATTGGGGAATGATGCCGAGCCTGGCCAGTTCGTATAACGGAAAAAACAACAACCATCCCCACAACGCGTAGTCGAACAATCGCGCCAACGCTCGCCGCCAAAAATGGGGGTAACTGGTTCGACCGATTCGTCCCCGTTCCAATTCAGTCAAGCGCAGTTGAAATACCCAGCTCGGATCCTCTGCCAGAAAATTACTTCCAAGAAAAACCGTTTGTTTCCGCCGCCACCCTTTGATTGCTTCTTCATCGGGCGCCCCCGACAATTCAAAGTCTTTTTCCCGACGCCGTCGTCCCTGCCTTAAGCCAATACTGTAGAGCAATACCGTCAACAGCAACCCAATAATCCAAATCCAACTTTGCGCCACCTCGAAAGGCTTGACGATGTGTTCCCAAGTTACATAAAGCAATGCGCTGATCAGCAACACCGTCAGGCCAGCGGAAAGCCCTTGGAAAATCAACGAGCGCGAATAACCGACGTTCTCCGTCAGAATCGGATGATAATGCTGCGTCGTTGGCGGTGGCGGCACATTTTTTTCTTTTTCCGCATCGCTTTCGGTTACCGGCGAAGAGGCGCCGATCATTCCTTCCGGCGCCTTTTCCGGATCCGGTTCCTGATTTTCCGGCAAACCCACCGCTACAGGAGGCGATGTCGAAACCAGACGCGGCGGTGGTATCTGAAATCCGAGATCGGCATACTCCGGCACCAATTCCAGATTTGAAACGGGTTTGGGAATGTCCTCCAGCGAATTCACCAACCGCACCGCCGCCGTTTCATCGACATCGGGCAGGTTTACTTCCAACGGCGGCGCCAATCTTCCTTCCGCTGCCTGCCGTAAAATAAAATCGATGCGCTGCTCTTCACTGGCGTTCGACAGACTCCATTCAGAGTCATACAATTTGCGCCGGTTTTTGTCATTCAGGATTTGACTCGCCTGATTGTAAAAACGAAGCGAATCTTCCAGCACGCCGAAATTGTCGCGCGTTTTCTTGTAGTTCTCGCGCAACATCTGCCGCAGCGCATGGCTGACCTCTCGGTCAGACGCCGTCTCTGCCAAACCCAAAGCACTGTAAATGGAAACCTGTTTCATCGCTGCCCATTCTACCAATTATGTGATTCTACCCTTGCCTCGTCCTTTCCGTCGCTGCTTGTGGCCAATCATCAGCCGCGGTATGATAAATAGTTTTGATTCTTTAGAAATACTCATGCGGCCCCGTCTTTTTCTGTATGTCTGCCTTGTGCTTTTCTCCGGCTGGACGACCTGTGGATATGCCATTTTGCTGAAAGCGACGGAAGTTCCGACGGCACAAGACTCAAACACAGTCACTATTGGCAATACGGACAAACCGGCAGCCTCCTCTCCGGAACCGCCGTCGTCGGCGTCGCAAAAACCCGAACAACATAACATTCTCACCCAGCCATCGGCCGATTTTGTCTGTCCGCGTGCCGCCGCCAAGGCCAGCGCCATCGAGTGTTTTTTGGACGCCGTCGAACACCTCTACACCGTTTGCCGGCAAGTGAAAGCCATCGAGTTGCTCGAATTCGGTTTTGACCAAGCCGAAAAAGGAGCGAACGGTTTAAAAAGCGAGTTCTGCCGCCGCAAACAAAAAGCCAGCCTGCCACACTATTTCGAAGCAGCGCTACGCGAGGCGCAAGCGATGTCGTCGTGCGAAGCCGCCCGCCTCTTGAACGATTTGTACATCGTCTGGGCCACCACAATCGCCGGACTCCGTCAGTCCCCGAACGAAACCGAAGCTGAATACCAGCAACGGATCACGGTGCCTTACCCCGCCTTCGCCGCCTATCGTCAACATGTCCGCGACGCACTGGTCGGCGCCGGCCAAGGGCCTGTTCAGAGTTGCCCTTCACTGGCAACCTTCAAGCCTTGACCACGTCACTGTTTTCCGGCATCGCCGCCGTCTTTTCCGAAGAAGGCCCGCTGGCGCAACACCTGCCGGGCTTTCGGGCGCGTCCCGGCCAACAAGCGATGGCGCAAGCCGTTGCGGAAGCCATTTCTGAGCGTCACTGCCTGATCGCCGAAGCCGGCACAGGCACCGGAAAAACCTTCGCCTACTTGGTGCCGGCGCTGACCAGCGGCGGCAAGGTGATTATTTCCACCGGCACCAAGACGTTGCAGGATCAGCTTTTCGAACGCGACTTACCGCTGGTGCGGGACGCGCTGAAGCTGCCTCTGTCGGTCGCCTTGCTCAAAGGACGCAGCAACTACCTGTGCCTGCACCGGCTCGCGCAAGCGCAGCATGAAGACCTTTTCCCCTCGAAACAGGACGCCCGCTACCTGAAAACCATCATTTCGTTCGCGCACACCACCGAACGTGGCGACCGCAGCGAACTTGCCGGCATTCCCGACCACGCCGGAATCTGGCCGCTGGTGACATCAACCCGCGACAATTGTTTCGGCGCCCAATGCGCACACTTTGACGATTGCTTCGTGATGAAGGCGCGCAAAGAGGCGCTCGACGCCGATGTGGTGGTGATCAACCACCATTTGTTTTTCGCCGACGCGCTGCTGCGCGAAGAGGGACTGAACGAGTTACTGCCCGCTTGCAACACCGTAATTCTCGATGAAGCGCATCAGTTGCCCGACATCGCCACGGTTTTTTTCGGCGAGCGCATCGGCGGCGCTCAATTACTGGAGCTGGCGCGCGATGCCGAAATCGCCGTCCGCACCAGTGCCGGCGATCTCACTGAACTGCCTGACCGCATCAGTCGGCTGGTACCGGCAATTCGGCAACTGCGTCTGGCAGCCGGAGAAGTCCCGGGCAAACTCCCCGCCTCGCAGCTTTTATCGATGCCCGCGTTTACCGAAGCCCTGCAAACACTGACAAAAATACTCGACGAAACAGCATCCGATTTGGGAACCATCGCTGAACGCAGCGAAGACCTCGGCTTGATCGCCGCCCGCGCACAAACCCTATCGCGCACATTGCAACAATGGTGCGAAATTGATGACAACAACAGCGACGAAACCGCTGCCGAAGACAGTGGGGACGATATGCCGTTGATCCGTTGGGCCGATCTTTCGCCCTACGGCTGGCAATTACACGCCTCGCCGCTGTCGGTTGCGCCGATTTTCCGGAATTTCGTCGAAAACTCGGCACGAAGCTGGATCCTGACTTCCGCAACATTATCCGTCGCCGGTCAATTCACTCACTATCAACATGAACTGGGGCTGGAGAACGCTCAAACCGCGTGCTGGGACAGCCCTTTTGATTACGAACAACAGGCCATCCTCTATGTGCCGACAGGCTTGCCCTTGCCGAATTCGAAAGAACATACCGACGCCGTGATCGACGCTGCGCTTCCGGTGCTGGAAGCAAGCCAAGGCCGCGCGTTTTTATTGTTCACGACACATCGCGCGTTGCAGCACGCGCATGAACGATTGCAAACCATTTTCGTCGAGCGGCGCTGGCCCTGGCCGTTGTTCGCTCAAGGCGAAGCCTCGCGCTCGGAGTTGTTGGAGCGTTTTCGCGCAGAAAAAAACGCCGTGTTGCTCGGCGCCGCCAGCTTTTGGGAAGGCGTTGACGTTGCCGGCGACGCCTTGTCGCTCGTCGTCATCGACAAACTGCCGTTTGCGCCACCCGATGATCCGCTACTCGCCGCCCGCCTCGAACATCTGAAAAAAAACGGCGGCGAACCGTTCCGCGACTGGCAACTGCCGCAAGCGGCGATCAGTCTCAAACAAGGCGCCGGCCGTCTGATCCGCACCGAAACCGATTGTGGCGTGTTGATGATCACCGATCCGCGGCTCGTCGAAAAATCTTATGGTAAACGTTTGTGGCGCAGCCTGCCGCCGATGCGGCGAACGCGGGAACTGGAAGATGTGGTGGCGTTTTTTAGTGGCGAGGATCAGGAATTAGGGATCAAAAAAACAATTTAACCGCAAAGAACGCATAAAGCGCAAAGAAAAAAGCGTCATTGCGAGCACAGCGAAGCAATCCAGAGACCGATCATAAATGTTGGGGTTCGCAAGCTCATCCCAAACTACCGTGCTGGAAAGCAAAACCAACAGAGGGAGGAGACGGCGTTTCACGGGCAAGGTTGAGTTTGTTCGCTTGAAGGACGAGCGCAACGCGTTGAAAAAAAACCAAATCTTCATATCGCTCATTTAAGGCGATCATGACATGCTGCCGCTCTTCATCCCATAAGATGTTACCGTTTTCCAGTTTTTTTCCAAAATGCCGGATTGCGATAATAATGAATTTCTTTTCTTTTTCGTTA
>JAISPI010000043.1 GCA_031275075.1 Burkholderiales bacterium
CAGCACATACCGTCCTGAAAGACTAGTCAGGATGGTGATGATGCGTAACGAACGGGAGAACCTTCTTCATGGCTTAACCAGAATCATGGATACCAAACTTTAAGGCTAAACCATCTTGCCATAAATTGCAACCGTTATACGCTATGGAAAAAACCGCTGTCGTCGCCACAAAGCCAATCTTCCAACAATATGCCGAATGGGCGAAACCGTCATGCCGTGCGGATGGCGCTTGCCGTGGAACAAAAAGGGACATCGCGTTCAAATCGCCTCGCGCAACGGGTTCAGTAGCTTCGGAGGCCTGCTTTCTGTTCGTCGAGTTCCAGGTTCATCTAATCGGAAAAGCCATCGCCGTTCTACGTCAGGATTGACAACATTTGTATGTTAGATGACACTGTTTTTTCAAGAGACTTTGTTTATATGTGGTCAGACTGAGGAGGTATCGTTTCTCATGGCATCAAAAGCTCAGATGACTGGAATGCGTGGCGTTTTTCTCGTCGCCGCAGAGCTGTCTCGTTTGGGATTCATTGCTTCTCCAACCTCACGCAGTGCTATCGGTGCCGACTTGCTCATCACCGATCAGACCTGCAAGCGTACTTTCTCCGTTCAAGTCAAAACCAACGCAAGTAATAGATCATGGTGGCTGGTCGGAGAAAAAGCCTGTGACCTTGTTGCCGCCACCCATATCTACGTGCTTGTCAACATTCGTCCGGGGAAAGAGATGGACGGGTATGATTACTACGTGGTTCCAAGCCGCATCGTTGCCAAATACACCAAGCGGTTTGATCGCGCTAACTCCATTTTTTTCGGCGTGAGTCGTGCTGACCTTGCCGCGTATCACAACAAATGGTCTGTTTTTGGCACAGCGGTCTAATATTACGTTCGGCCCGAACGGATCCGCTGCTACTGTGTTGTTGATGCTCGTTAAAGCGGGAATCCAGAATGCGTTTGTTAAAATCGAAACCGATCTAGAATTTGCCACACCCTGCTCGATAAGCGTACACAAACGGATTCGGAAGACGAAAAAAAGGAGGATGTCTCCTCCTTTTTTTTATTTGTTTATGTATACCGTTTTGTCCAGAAAACACGCTCGTATACATACAGAACTGGAGCGGGAGACGAGTCTCGAACTCGCGACCTCAACCTTGGCAAGGTTGCGCTCTACCAACTGAGCTACTCCCGCAGTAAGCCGCGGATTCTAACCCAATTTTCGGGGTCAGACAAGCACACCCGCCGCTCATGGTACAGCTCGTGCGGCGGGATGCAAATGTTCGCTTCAACCCTTTTGCACCGCCGCCATGGCTTCCGCCACGTAATCAACGTTGTTGGCGTTTAATCCCGCCACGCAGATGCGGCCGGTTTCGACGATGTAGATCGAGTAGGCTTCGCGTAATTTCTGTGCTTGCGCCGCATTGAGTCCCGAATACGAGAACATGCCCCGTTGTTTGACGATGTAATCGTAGTTCCGGTCGGGCGCTTTCGCGCTCAGCCGCTCCCGCAACATCAGCCGCATTTCGCGGATACGGTTACGCATTCCGGCCAGCTCTTCTTCCCAGAGGGCGCGCAGGTCGGGCTGGCTGAGTACGGTGGAAACCAGCGCCGCGCCGTAAATCGGCGGGTTCGAGTAGTTGGCGCGAATGGCGCGTTTGACTTGCGAGAGCACACGTTTGGCTTCGTCGGGGTTGGCGGTGAGTACGGTCAATGCGCCGACCCGTTCGCCGTACAGTGAAAACGATTTGGAGAACGAACTGGCGATGAAGACTGGCAGGTTGCGTTCCGCAAAGCGCCGGATGATTTCACTGTCTTCCTGGAGGCCGTCGCCGAAACCTTGGTAGGCGATATCGAGGTAGGGCACCAACTGGCGTTGTTCCACTGTGTCGATGATCCGCGTCCATTCTTCGGCGGAGGGGTCAACGCCGGTGGGGTTGTGACAGCAGGCATGCAGAACAACGATGTCGCCCGGTTGTGCGCGTTCAAGATCACGCAGCATGCTGGCAAGGTTGAAGCCGCCGGTGGCCGGGTCGTAGTAGCCGTAGCTCTCGACGGTAAATCCTGCGCCTTCGAGGAGGGCGCAGTGGTTGTCCCAAGTGGGGCGGCTGACCCACGCCTTGACGTTGGGGGAGATGTAGGACAGAAGGTCGAAGCCGACTTTTAACGCGCCGGTTCCGCCAAGTGTCTGGGCGGTGACTGCCCGACCTTCGCCAATGGCGGAATGGTCGGCGCCGAGCAGCAGTTTTTGCACAACCTGGGTATAAGCGGCGGGGCCTTCAATCGGCTGATAAGTCCGCGGCGCAACCTGCCCCGCCAGAGTTTGCATCGCTTTTTGTACGCACGACAACACCGGTATCTTACCGGCGCCGTCGTAATAAACACCTATGGAAAGGTTGACCTTTTTTGAGCTGGTGTCGGCTTGGTACGCCTCATTCAGACCCAGAATAGGATCGCGTGCCGCCAACGGCACTGCCGCGAACAGCGGAAGTGATGCAGTCATAGGAACCTCGTCAGGAAGGGTGAAGAAGTTCCTAGTATAAAGCAAGCTTATTTCGCCTTGAGGGCGGCGCGCTGCTCTTTTTCGTGTTTTACCGTATCTTCCTTGATTTTTTTCTCGACCCAGAGGTACAGATAGATGCTCATGACAATCATGAACACGATGGAGAGCAGGCTAAGCACACCGACATCGGTGGTGAGCAATTCTTTAATCATCATCATAAAAACTTCTCCATTAACGAATGGTTACAAATAAACAACCCCCATGCAGCCATGCAAATAGACGCATCGCTTCATCACATCTCAATATAACTATAAAAGGGCGTTGTTGCAACGGTTTGATGCAGGTCAAGAAGCGTTCAAAACCCGTCAAAGCCGTCATGTCAGTATCTTCCTTACGTGGCGTATTACGCGGCGCAGCCTTTGATTTAAGGTTTGAGCGCCTTGTACAGCCATGGCAAAGAAATATCGAGCCGATGGTCGATGCCGGAATGGGTGCCGTCAAAAGCTTCATAACGGTGGCGGATACCGTGTGCGGTCAGCTCGCGGGCGAGGATTCGGGTGCCGTAATGCATATGGTATTGATCGCGCCAGCCGCAATCAAGGTAAAGACCGCGCAAACTGCGTAGCGCGTCGCGGTAACGACCCACCAAACGGACAGGATCGTGCCGTTGCCAGCAGCGCCAGCGTTCCGGAAGCAGTTCGCCGGTATCAAGGTCGAACGGCAAACGAAAACCGTTCGGCGCGCGCGGATCGGGATCGTAACTGGCGGCCATTGCGATATTCATCAGCGCATGGCCTTCGTCGAAATTCAGCCGCGGCAAGGCGCGCATCGCGGCGAGAAAACGTTTGACCCGACCATCGTCGATACCGCGGGCGGCTTCCGGTAACGGCGCCGGCGGCGTTTCGCGTCCGGCACGGCGGAGCGGACGGCGGTAACGGCTCAGTTCGGTCAATGTCGTCGGCCAGCCGGGCAGGTAACAAAGTTCAAAATAAGCGTCACCGGCGTGTGAAGCGACGGCGCCCCAGTCACGCGGATATTTCATCGCGTGAATGAGCGCGCCGTAACCGCCGGAAGATTTGCCGAAACAGCCACGGTGTTCGCGGGCGGACAACGTGTGAAATTCGCGGTCGATGAAAGGGATGATCTCGCGCGTCAGGTAATCGGCGTAGCGGCCGATTGCCGATGAATTGATGTACTGGTTGCCGCCCAACGCAGTAAAACAGTCGGGAAAAACAACTATGACCGGCCCCATTTTACGATTGCGAACAAGGCGAGCCACACGGTCGGCGATATTTTCTTCAAACGGATGCCAGTTGGTATGCGCCGATCCGCTCGAAAAAAAACCGGCCAGCGAATACAGCACCGGAAAACGCCGCGGCTTTCCTCGAGACATGCCTTGATCGTACTGAGGCGGCAGCCATACCGGAAAACGGCGGGTGGCGGGATCGCCCAGTAGGTTGTCGTCGAGGATGGATGACGTGTGTTCGACAGTAATCAGGGTGCCGTCAGTGCGGCGATCAATAAAAGACATGGCTTCCAAGAAAGAATCATCAGAGGTTACTTTTCATTATCGCGCCTATTGGGAGAATTGTTGCCTGTTCCGGCATGATCGTCCTGACGAAATTGATTTTATTCGCATAGATTGTCCAAAAGGCGTCAGCGCCGATGCGCTATCGGGAGAAGTTTGGCCGGCTCAAATTGACGCAAGTCAAATTGTTGCTGAAAAACGGTTACGTCAGAGAACTTTTTAAAAAGGATCCTGTCTTTTCATAAAAGGCGAGACGCATGCCATGCTGTCTTGGGTTTGCGCTGACCTCGTAATGGCAGCG
>JAISPI010000075.1 GCA_031275075.1 Burkholderiales bacterium
TGTAGGGGCTATCACGTCGAGGGTACAGGTTTTGGCCTCATGGGACGCCGCCGCAACCCGACATGATGCCGCTTCTTCAAAATGGATATCCCCAAACTCTGTGGATAAGTTTGTGCGCATCTTGTCGAAGACAGCACTAAGTGGGCTTTCCGACAGGGAAAATGTCAGACCGACCAAAAAGTTCCATACATTTTATTTTTAAAAATCAACAAGTTAAAATGTGTATCTGACGATTGCGGCGCGCTCCTTGCCCGCTCACGCTTTGAAACGGGAAGCGGATGGCCTCTCCTGCAAACAATGCGGGTGATGGGTAAAAAACGTTTTTTCGCAAAAATGGATACACTTAAGCCGAAAACACCCTAAACAGACCACACTTTTCATGTCCTCGCCCGCCACTTTTCCGCCACCCTCTTCGACCACCGCTTGGCCTGTCTCATTTCTTGTCAACTCCGTCCGGTTGATGATTGAGCGGCAAGTCGGGCTGGTCTGGGTCGCCGGTGAAGTGTCCGGTTTTACACGGGTCGCGTCCGGCCATTGCTACTTCACGCTCAAGGACGACAAGGCGCAGGTTCGCTGCACGCTGTGGAAAACGAAGGCGCTGGCGCTCGGTGTTGGTCGCCCCGGCGGGTTATTGTTGCGCGACGGTCAGCATATCGAAGTCCGCGCCACGCCGACGTTGTACGAAGACCGCGGCGAGTTTCAGCTCAACGTCGATACCGTCCGGCTGGCCGGTCAGGGTGCGCTTTATGAGCGTTTCTTGCGCTTGAAAGCGGCGCTGGAAGCCGAAGGGTTGTTCGCCGCCGAGCGCAAACGGCCACTGCCGGCTTTCCCGCGCGGTGTCGCGCTGGTGACTTCGCGGCATGGCGCCGCGTTGCACGACATGCTGACCACGCTGGCGCGACGCTGGCCGGCGCTGCCCGTGGTGCTTTATCCGACCGCGGTACAAGGCGACGGTGCTGCAGCCGCCATCGCCGACGCCATTCGCACTGCCAATATCCGCGCCGCCAATGCCCGCGCTGACGAGGGCAGCGTTGATGTGCTGATCATCGCCCGCGGTGGCGGCTCGCTTGAAGACTTATGGGCGTTCAATGAAGAAGCGGTCGTCCGCGCCGTGGCGGCGTCGCGGTTGCCGGTCGTTTCCGGTGTCGGCCATGAAACCGATTTCACGTTGTGCGATTTCGCCGCCGACCTGCGCGCGCCGACGCCGACGGCGGCAGCCGCCGCCGTTTCGCCGGACGGCCCTGCTTGGCGTCACCGCCTTCAAGACCAGCAACGGCACGCCCGCCGCGCGATGGAAAGCGTTTTGGCCCGCGCAACGCAACGGCTCGACCGCGCTGCCGCCCGTCTGACGCATCCGCGTACACGCCTGACGGTGCAAGCTGCGCAATTGCAAACGCTTACCATGCGCTTGCAGCAGGCTTGGCAAAAGCAATTTTCGCCGACAGCGCAACGCTGGCAATTCTCACGGCAACAGTGGCAGCGCGCGATTCGGTTTCAAGAGGGCGTGTATGAACAACGCCTCGCTTCGTTCGCCGACCGGCTGGCCTTGCTCAACCCGCAGCATGTTTTGGCGCGCGGCTATGCGATTGTCACCGGTGCCGATGGCCGACCGGTGCTTGATGCGGAAACGTTGTGCGCAAACGATCCGGTAGATATTGCATTAGCGCGTGGAAGGGCAGCGGCCACCATTGCCAATGTTTTCCCGCACGAAGAAAAAAAGTGATGCTGGGGACAGCCTTTTTTCGCCGAATTTCTTTACGCTGGACGAATGCCGTCTTCACGATATTTTGTTTATTCGGGTTGACCGGATGTGTCCTCGATGGCGCTTTTTACTATCCTTCGCAAACAGATTACGGTAACCCCGGTCGTGAAGGACTGAAATACGAAACCGTCCGCTTCGCCAGCCGCGACGGAACGCCATTGTCAGGCTGGTTTGTCCCAGCCGCCAACACCCCCGACCCGCGCAACGCCAAGGGAACGGTGATCCATGTGCATGGCAATGCGGAGAATATTTCCGCCCATTGGCCGCTCGTCGGCTGGTTGCCGTCGCGCGGTTACAACGTTTTCCTGTTCGATTACCGCGGCTTCGGGCTTTCGGCAGGCACCCCAAATCCGAAGGGCGTTTTTGAAGACACGCAAAGCGCGATGGATTATGTCCGGACAAGAGCTGATGTTGATCCCGAAAAATTGTTGGTTTTTGGCCAAAGCCTGGGCGGCAGCAATGCCATTGCCGCCATAGGCGCCGGCAACCGTATCGGAATACGCGCCATTGCAGTAGAAGGAACCTTTTATTCCTACACAACCATCGCCAACGACAAGCTGTTCGGCGCCGGTTTGCTCACCAATAACGATTACAGCGCCAATCGTTATATCAGCAAGCTGTCCCCGATTCCGCTTTTGCTGATTCACGGGACAAACGACGCCATCGTTCCTTATCAGCATTCGGAGCGCCTGTTCGCCATCGCCGGAGAACCAAAACAATTGATCCTGATTCCCGGCGGCGGCCACATCGACGCAACAGCCTCGCATTTCGGCAATATTTATCAAGATTTACTGGTGGCATTCTTTGATGAGGCACTCCGGTTTCGTCAAAAACCGTGATTTGCCTTCCGGTAGATGCTGCGGCCTCAAGTCCGTGCCATTTCGACCGTTTACGTTAATAAGCCATCAGCATTTTCCGCTGTTTCTTGCGGTCGCTTCCGGCATTTAACCTCAACAGCAAACCGGCAACTCCGGCTATACTGATAATCGGTTTCGACCCCAAATCTGACCCATCATGAGTTCTCTCTCTTCTCTGCCGTTCACCAAAATGCATGGTCTGGGCAACGATTTCGTCGTGCTTGATGGCATTTCGCGACCTTTTGCATTAAGCCGCGAAACTTTGCGACAACTGGCGCATCGGCGTTTTGGTGTTGGTTGTGACAAAGTTCTGTTGATTGAATCCACTTCCAAAAAGGGCGCTGATTTTCGCTACCGCATTTTCAACAGCGACGGCAGCGAAGCCGGGCAGTGCGGCAATGGCGCGCGCTGTATCGCTGTGTTTGCCTACACCCACGGATTGACCAAGAAACGCACACTGCGTCTGCAAGTCGAGTCCGGTATGATTGAAGCGCATATCGAAGACGACGGCCAAGTCAGTGTCGACATGGGGCCGCCGCGTTTCGATCCGGATGAAATTCCATTCATCGGCGGCACCCGTGCGATCGTTGAACCGCTTGATCTGTTCGGTGAAAGCATTGCCATCACCGCGCTGTCGATGGGCAATCCGCACGCGGTACAGGTTGTGCCCAACATCACCGAAGCGCCCGTTGACTCTCAGGGTCCGTTCATTGAAACGCACGTTCGTTTTCCGAAAGGTGTCAACGCGAGCTACATGCAAGTACGCAACCGCTCCCACATCCGTGTCCGGGTCTGGGAACGCGGTGCCGGCGAAACGATGGCCTGCGGTACCGGCGCTTGTGCCGCCGTTGTCACCGGCATCCGCCGCGAGTTGCTCGACCGCCATGTCGAAGTCGAAACCAATGGCGGATTTTTGACCGTGATGTGGCCGGACGACAACGCCTCGGTAATCATGCATGGTCCCGTCGAAACCATCTTCGAGGGTATTTGGCAACCGCCCTTTTGATTTTTACCTATCCCACTTTTACCCTTTCCCGGACGATCTTCGCCATGAACCCCAATGCCGTCCTCGATTTCTTACGCGACCACCCGCAATTTCTTGAAGACAATGCCCATTTGCTCTATAACGCGCCGGCCTGGTCGCAAGATGGCCGTGTGTTGTCGCTGACCGAACGTCAACTGCGCACGTTGCGCGAAAAAAACACGGCGCTCGAACGTCAGTTGCGCGACATGCTGCGCGTCGGCTCCGACAACGATGTGATCGGCGAACGGCTGCATCGCGTTACGCTGGCGTTTTTTGCGGCCAGCAATTTAACGATGGCGCTTGCAGTATTGCGGCAAAGTCTCAGCGAAGACTTTCAAGTGCCGTGCATCGCCGTGCGCTTATGGGCAACGCCGGACACACCGCACACCGTCGAGTGTCTACCGGTCTCTGCCGAAATTCAGGAATACACCGATGCGCTGGACGCGCCGTACTGCGGCCGTGATGTCAGCGGCGAAATCAGAAGCTGGTTTGACGGCGCCAAAACATTGAGGTCGTTTGCGCTGATTCCGTTGCGTACCCGGCAGACGTTTGGCCTGCTGGCACTGGCCAGCCCCGACGAACAACGCTTTCCGCCCGGGATGGGAACGGTGTTTCTGACGCGGTTGTCGGAGTTGGCAAGCGTGGCGCTGGAACGACATTTGTCGTTTTGATAGATCAGGGGTCAGAAAAATTTAACCGCAAAGAACGCAGAGAGCGCAAAAAAAGAACCGTCATTCTGCGCAAAGCGAAGCGGCGTCGCAGAATCCATAAAAACCATCTCACGCGAAGCCGCGAAGAATTTGCGTCATTCCGCGCGTACCTTGCTGCTCAAATTTGCAGAACGTTGAATCCAAACGCCGCATGGATTCCGCGACTACGCGCGGAATGACGGTGATTTTTCTTCGCGTCTTCGCGCCTCCGCGTGAGATGGTTTTCTGGATGGCTTCCCGCCACGCTGCGCTCGCGGTCGCAATGACGCCTTTTTCTTTGTGTTCTGTGCGTTCTTTGCGGTTAATTTTTTGACATTAATCCAACCGCTCAGGATGTGTATACAACGTAGCGCGGCCGGGACGTGAAAAGCCGACCAGCGACACGCCGTATCGAATCGCGGTATCGACTGCCAGTGACGTCGCCGCTGACACCGCAAACAAAATTTCGACGCCGCATTGCGCGGCTTTTTGCACCATTTCGTAGCTGGCGCGGCTGGTCACCAGCACCGCGCCATCGCGCCAACCTTGCCGTGCCCTCAATCCAAGCAGTTTGTCGAGCGCCACGTGCCGACCGACATCTTCGCACTGACCAAGTACCACGCCTGTCGGCGACAACCAGGCAGCAGCATGTGTACAGCCCGTTTGTTGCCCCAACTGCTGTTGTTCCTTCAACTGCACAAGGCAATGGTCAAGCGCCGCTAACGGGAACCGTTGCGTGAACGGCAACACCGGCAACGGCCGGCAAACATCGTCGAGCTGCTCGGTACCGCACACGCCACAACCGGTGCGACCAACGAGATTGCGGCGACGTTGTTTCA
>JAISPI010000139.1 GCA_031275075.1 Burkholderiales bacterium
GGACTTGGCGGCGAACTGCCGGTGGCATCAACGTTGGTGTCGGAAAGTGTGCGGGCGCATGAACGCGGCAGAATCGTCGTGCTGCTGGAAAGCTTCTGGGCGCTGGGTTGGATACTGGCAGCGGTGATCGCCTTCTTCGTCATCCCGGATTACGGCTGGCGGGTCGCCCTGCTGCTCGGCGCGTTACCGGCGTTTTACGCCGTCTATTTGCGACGCAATTTGCCCGATTCGCCGCGCTTCCTGTCGTTGCAACAAACCGCTGCGCCGAAAAAACCCCGTTTTTCAGAAAAGCTGGCACAAGTTTTTTCCCGTCCGTACCGGCGGGCAACGATCATGTTGTGGATACTGTGGTTTTGCGTCGTATTCTCGTATTACGGCATGTTCCTGTGGTTGCCGAGCGTCGTTATGTTCAAAGGTTTCGACTTGATGAAAAGCTTTGGGTACGTGTTAATCATGACGCTGGCGCAATTGCCGGGTTATTTTACTGCGGCCTGGCTGATTGATCGTTTTGGACGCAAGTTTGTGTTGACCACTTACCTGTTGGGTACGGCGTTTTCCGCTTTCTTCTTCGGCAACGCCGATACCGTCGCGCAACTGTTGATTGCCGGAATGTTGCTTTCGTTTTTCAACCTCGGCGCTTGGGGCGCACTCTACGTTTATACGCCGGAACAGTACCCGGACGCGATTCGCGCTACCGGCGCCGGCGCCGCCGCGTCCGTCGGCCGTATCGGCGGCATCCTTGGCCCGCTGATGGTTGGCTACCTCGTTGCCGCTCAAATCAGCATCGAGATGATCTTTACCATCTTTTGTTCAGCGATTATGCTGGGAATTGTTGCGGTCGTTGTGTTAGGGAAAGAGACGCAGAGGACGGAGTTGATAGGAGCGGATAACGAGGGGTAATAGCTGAGCTAATACAGTGCTCATTTATACACACTGATTGCTTATGATTACTCCCGCTTCAACTGCGGGAACAGCAGCACATCACGGATCGACGGGCTGTCGGTAAGAAGCATGACGAGGCGGTCGATGCCGATGCCCTCCCCCGCTGTTGGCGGCAAGCCGTATTCCAGCGCACGAATGTAATCAGCGTCGTAGTACATCGCTTCTTCATTGCCGGCATGGCGAGCAGCGGCTTGCGCCTGAAAACGCGCTGCCTGATCTTCCGGGTCGTTCAATTCGGAGAAGCCGTTGGCCATTTCGCGGCGGGTGATGAAGAGTTCAAAGCGGTCAGTGATGGCTGGATTGGTGTCGTTGGCGCGCGCGAGTGGTGAGACATCGGTTGGGTGCGCGCAGATGAACGTCGGTTGCACCAGTTTTTCTTCGGTGGTGGCTTCGAACAATTTCAGTTGCAACACGCCAAGACCGTCGGTAGGCAACACCTCGACAGCAAGCGCAGTCAGGGTTTTTCTCAGATAGTCGGGGTCGGCCAGCGATTCTTTTGTGTGCTGCGGATGAAAGCGGTGGATCGCTTCGGCCATCGTCATCCGCGCGAATGGTTGCGCCAGATCAATGGTGTCGCCTTGGTAGGTAATCGTCGTGGTACCCAACACTTTTTGCGCGACTTCGCGGAACAGCGTCTCGGTGAGATCCATCAAATAGTGGTAATCGCGGAACGCCTCATAGAATTCGATCATCGTGAATTCGGGATTGTGGCGCGTCGAGATGCCTTCGTTGCGAAAGCTGCGGTTAACTTCAAACACGCGCTCCAGTCCGCCGACGGTCAGCCGTTTCAGGTACAGTTCGGGCGCAATACGCAGGTACAAATCCATATCGAGCGCGTTGTGGTGCGTCTTGAAAGGACGTGCCGCTGCGCCGCCGGGAATCGGATGCATCATCGGTGTTTCTACTTCAAGATACCCGCGCGCGACGAAAAATTCGCGTACCGCTTGCAGAATTTTCGAGCGTTTGATGAATACATCGCGCGACTCCGGATTCATGATGAGATCGACGTAACGCTGGCGGTATTTTTGTTCTTGATCGGTAAGGCCGTGGTATTTTTCCGGTAATGGCCGCAGCGATTTCGACAACAGTCGCAGTGTTTTGACTTTGACTGATAACTCCCCCGTTTTCGTTTTGAACAATACACCCTGAGCGCCAACGATGTCGCCAAGATCCCAGTGTTTGAACGCTTCGTGGGTGTCAGCACCGACATTGTCATTGGAGATGAAAAGCTGGATACGCCCCGACATGTCTTGCAGCGTCGCAAAACTGGCCTTGCCCATGATTCGCTTCAGCATCATCCGGCCTGCAACACTGCACGAGACGCCTTTCTGTTCCAGCGCATCATGATCGAGCGCATCGTATTGTGCGTGCAGATCGGCGGCAAGCGCGTCGCGCGAAAAATCGTTCGGAAAGGCGATACCTTGTTCACGCAGCGCAGCAAGTTTACGGCGGCGCTCGGCAATGATCTGGTTTTCGTCCTGTTCGGTTACAGGAGAAGGAGCGGTGGGGCGTTCGGTGTCGGTCATGATCGTTTCGGTAAGGAGATGGGTTATTTGATGGCAGCTTTATAGTCGTCCGTATATCCCCAGTGCGACGTGAATATGTATTCGGCTGTGGGTAGTTGGCGGATGATCTCCATCGACGCAACCGCTTGGGCGGTATCCATATTAAAGAACGCAGGTATGGGTACTATTTTGCGATCCTTCAGACTCAGGATATCACCGGTAAACAGGTACTTGTCGTTGACGAGATAAGCCATCGTCCCTACGGTATGCCCGGGAACAAGAATGCCCTCGATTTTTAAATTCCCTATCTGAACCACTTGGCGGTCTTCCAGAAGGGTGTAGTCGGTACGGGGTATTGAATTACGGAAAAACAGAAGCCTCGCTTTTTTGCCGTCTATCATCTGTTCTTCTTCTTTCGATAGGTACAATTTGGCTTTGTCGAACAGCCCTGATGCGCCGGCATGATCCCAGTCAGTATGTGTCAGGAACACCGCGGACACGTCGTCAGGGTGAATGCTCAAATTTTTCATTTGCTTCGCTACTGTAGCCGGATCTATTGCGCCGTCGATAACGATGTATTGTGTGCCATCTTGTATGATGAAAATATTGGCGAAATCGTCCTTTACAACAAAAATACCGTCCACAACACTCCCCGTTTCCAAGGGAGTAAAACCGGACGTTTCGTATCTTATCTTCAGGTAGAAGCCACTCAAAGCCAATGCCAATACACATACGATAATGGCAATGGTTATCAGGATTCTTTTCAAAAATTTGTTCATAACGGCTTTATGAATAATTACACGCCTTGCTTGAGACTCTCGGCGATGAAATCGTCGAGATCGCCGTCGAGCACGGCCTGGGTGTTGCCAACTTCGTAACTGGTACGCAAATCCTTGATCCGCGATTGATCGAGCACATACGAGCGAATCTGATGACCCCAGCCGATGTCGGTCTTGGCATCTTCGAGTTTTTGCTGCTCGGCTTGGCGTTTACGCAATTCCAGTTCGTACAGACGCGCTTTTAACATTGCCATCGCTTCGGCGCGGTTGCGGTGTTGCGAGCGGTCGTTTTGACAGACGACGACGATACCGCTCGGTTCGTGGGTGATGCGTACCGCCGAGTCGGTTTTGTTGACGTGCTGACCGCCAGCACCAGAGGCGCGGAAGGTGTCGATGCGCATATCCGCCGGATTGATTTCGACCTCAATCGAATCATCGACTTCCGGATAAACAAACACACTGGAAAACGATGTGTGGCGGCGCGCATTCGAATCGAACGGACTTTTGCGAACCAGCCGATGCACGCCGATTTCGGTACGCAGATAACCGTAGGCGTAATCACCGATAACTTTGATCGAAGCGCCTTTAATTCCGGCGACATCGCCGGGCGACTCTTCGAGAATCTCGGTCTTGTAGCCGCGCCGCTCGCAATAACGCAAGTACATACGCAGCAACATCGACGCCCAATCCTGCGCCTCGGTACCACCGCTGCCGGCCTGGATGTCGATGAAACAGTTGTTGGGATCGAGCGGATTCGAGAACATCCGGCGGAATTCCAAATCCCCTACCGTTTTTTCCAGCTTGGCAACATCGGTTTGCACCGAATGCAGCATGCTTTCGTCGTTTTCTTCACGCGCCAGTTCAAAAAGCTCAGTGCTTTCGTCGATGTCGCGCGCCAACCGCGTCAGTGCTTCGACGACGTTTTCCAGCAGTTTTTTTTCGCGTCCCAGTTCCTGCGCTTTCTGGGGGTCATCCCAGATCGCCGGGTTCTGCATCGCTTCATCGACAGATTTCAGTCGGGCAGCTTTGACATCAAAGTCAAAGATACCTCCGTAAAGCGGCGCTGCGTTCTGCAATGTCGGACAGCGTGTTGTCGATCTGATTGAGTTGTTCGGCTTCCATGATGTGTTACTTTTTCACAAGCTAAAAAGGGGGAAATCGAATTATACTCTTACCATAGCATGCTCTGGTGCTGAGTCGCGGTTTTGGTGTTAACGGTGTTTATTCTGACTGGATTTTGTATGAAACAGCGCATTCTCTCTATTTCTTGCCTTGCTTTCGCTGCTGCCTGGCTGGCGTCGCCGATGGCGGCTTTTGGACAACCGCCTGCTGTTGCACCGGAGGCCGGGACTGCATCGCCGCAAATCCCGGCTGAGTTGTCGGTAGAAGCGCGGACGCGGTATGAGGCGCAGATGAAAACGCTGCGCGCGCAGATTGACGCGGCGAAATGGCAGGAAGCATTGGCGACTGCCGAGGCGATGAACAAGGTACGGCCACGCGAATCGCAGGCACGATTTCTGAAAACCATCGTTCTAACGGAACTGGGTCGCGACGATGAAGCAAAACGCGAACTGCTGGCGTTGGTGGCCGATTATCCCGAGTTACCGGAACCACGTAACAATTTGGCAGCGTTGTACGCCAAAAAAGGCGAATACCAACTGGCACGTCGTGAGCTGGAGCTGGCACTGGCCGCTGTGCCCGATTACGGAATCGCGCACGCCAATCTGGCTGACTTGTACTTACAACAAGCCATCGAACATTATCGGCGGGCAGCTGCTCTTGCCAAAGACAGCAAAAGCAGCAAAGCATTACTGACACAGGTTGACACGATCCAGGCGTTGCTTACGTCGGCAACTCAAGCTGACAAAAAAGCCGACCAATAGTGTCGATACTGCTGCCAAGGATGAAAAGAGTGTTGCTAAAGATAGAGGTTTGAACATGTCCCTTCCCGCGTTATCACTGCTCGAAACCCGCGTGCTGGGTGTTTTGATCGAAAAGCAGCACACCGTTCCCGACACCTATCCGTTGACGCTGAACGCGCTCGTCGCCGGCTGCAATCAGAAGACCAGTCGTGATCCTGTGCTCGAAGCCACTGAAGCCGAGGTTCAGGCTGCACTCGACCATTTGCGCGGCTTTACTCTGGTCGTGGAATCGAGCGGCGGTCGCGTCATGCGGTATTCGCACAACATCGAACGCGTGCTTGCAATCCCCAGCCAAGCCGTAGCGCTCATCGCTGTCATCATGCTGCGCGGGCCACAAACCACGGGCGAACTACGGCAACACAGCGAACGCCTGCATCGGTTTGCGGATATTTCCTCGGTGGAAGGTTTTCTCGATGAACTCGCGCACCGTCCGGCGGGCGCGTTGGTGGTCGAACTGCCGCGGGCGGCAGGCGCACGCGAGACGCGCTGGGCTCACCTTTTGTCCGGGCCGCCGGTCGTCGCGTCGGTGGAAGAGGCTACATCCGTCGAACGAGTATCGCTGGGTGAAATTGCCACACTGCGCACTCACATTACCGAGCTACGCGAAGAGCTTGCGCAGGTGAAAGACACCGTGAACCGCTTGGTGCGCGAGCTTGGCATCACGCCCGAATAAAGCGTTGTTGACGCAAAA
>JAISPI010000170.1 GCA_031275075.1 Burkholderiales bacterium
GCCGTCATTGTGAGCGTAGCGAAACAATCCAGAAATCTTTTGTGCGTTGCATGTCTCTGGATTGCTTCGTCACTCCGTTCCTCGCAACGACATACTTTTCTCCCGCATCTGCGGGAGAAAAGTAAAAGGGTGTTTTAACCGCGTAGAAACCTTTGCGGTTATTTCTTACGTCTGCCGCCGCCGCAGCGTCCTGAACACAAACCCGGAAATCATCAAGCCCAGTATCGCCATAGCCCACGGCGCATTTACCGGAACCGGTGTCACATTCGCGGGACCCCTTTGATGCGAACGCAAGTACCAATTGTTGCCGTTTTTCACAAGAGAATACTGCCATTCGTCCACGATCAACGGAGCTGCGAGCGAGAGCGTCGCGCCGGAAGCATTGCCTTGAACTTCCACGACCAAAATCCCGTTGGTCGTCGCCGCGCCCAATCCGCCTACGTTGGTTACATTCAAGACGCCGTTTCCTGTCATGTCTCCGGTGACCACCAACCGATCGGTTGACGACGTATCGTCATTCAGTTCCGTATCAATGGAAATCCGTCCGTTTGCAAGCGTCAGATCGCTGTTGATTGTCAACCTATCGGATACCCCGCCGTCCGCAAGAGAAATATTGCCGCCCGTGTTGTAGACAGCGCCTGCCGTAACGGTGAAGTTGGCTATTGCCGCACCGGCGCCCGCATTTAAAACGGCTCCATTTTGCAATGTCAACGAGGTTAGCGTGGACTCGGTGCTCAACGAACTTCCATAACCGGCCAGCGTCCAAGTGGAATCATCCAGCGTTACCTCCAGCACTGAAGAAGTGTGGGTTCGAATACTGCCGGTCAACTGTGTTTGCGCTTCAGCAAAAAGCGCAACATTGCTGGGAACGACACCAGCCGTTCCGGTGGGCACGAAAGACGTTGCGTTAATCGCCCTGCCCTCGGACAACATCAGATACCCCGACCCAGGTGCGCTTACCGTGCTGCCGTAAAAGGTAATCGCGCTATCGACCGCGCCGCCGCCGACATAAATCGTCGCCATCGTGGTGCCGCTGCCCGTTGAGGAAACCGTGTAATCGCGCATGTTGACGGCCATGCCCGTACCCGCGTCCAACAGAACCGTTCTTGTCCTTGACCTCAAAAAACCGCTGCTGGTGGGATACGCCGCTTCAAAAAGACTGCCACTGTATCCAAGATAAAGCGCGGGCGAAGTGGAGGAAGCCAATGGAGTCTCAATCGAAAGCGCAGTTGTCGTGGCTTCCAAGCGCCCTTTGGCGCTAAGAGTGCCAGACCCGTGCGCCGGTGCGGGCATTTTCCCGATTTGGAACGCTGGAGCCGATAAGCCATTCGTAGTGATAGAGGTCGTGCTGGTTCCGTTGTCATTCAAAATCACTTCTGCGGATGTTCCGCTAACCGGTCCCGAAACATAAACCCCGCGTGAACCTATGCTTGAGGTTGTGATCGTAAGGTTTTCCGTGAACGTGATCTTGGCACTATCTGAAGCGCGAACGCCGGAACTGCTCTGACCCGTTCCGGTTTGATTCACGGTTGCACCTCGTACAAAGATCTCACTATCACCTTCCGCTATAACACCATAAGCATAATCGCTGGACGAAGAAACGGTGATGGTGGGCGTACCGTTATGCGTCAGCTGGGCACCAAGACCGACTGTATGAAGGACTCCAAAGATACCGGCGGTTTTGTTATACGCTGACAAGAAAGCTTCGCAATGACTTCCGTCCGTGATTCGCATTCCATCGGCAGCGGTCTCAACAGGGCACGCGGCAAGCGCTATTCCTGCATACCCAAACGCGACGCTTGCCGCCAGCGCTATCGCCGAGCGCGACACCATTTTGCACGAAGGTTTATCTTTCATCTGCTTTTCCCTTTCTCTTAAAGCGGGTTTTCCAATAGCTTGATGCCAATAAACTTAACGATATCATTGATGTCATGAAAAACGTCTGTTTTTTTGTATGTTACAAAGATGCTTATCAAGCAGTCGTACAAATACAACATTTCACCAACGCATGCGTATTTATGTTTGTAGCAAGAAACATTTGATACTTTTTATGAAACTTTTTCTACACGCAACGCACCCAAACTTTGGGCGCTCTTTACAGTTAAATAGTTCCCATGATTTTTCAAAAAATCCGGGCATTTTTTGGAGATTCCAGCGCTGCTTGCGGCTTTAATATCCCCCGCACTTCCGGTATCAAAATTTCAACCATCGCTGAAATCCATGGCGGAAAGTCGTTGAGGCAAGGGATCAAATTGAATTCGCCGCCGCCTGCTTTCTGAAAAACCTCTTTCCCCACGATGCCGATTTCTTCAAGCGTTTCCAGACAATCGGAAACAAAGCCGGGACACACCACATCGACCCGTCGCAATTTATTCTTGCCCAGCGCCGTCAGAACATCGAACGTATAGGGTTGCAGCCAATGCGAACGACCGAATCGTGACTGAAAGGACAGCGTCCAATTTTCTTTTTTCAGGCCAAGTTGTGTGGTGAGGCACTGCGCGGTGCGACAACATTCATCGTAATAAGGATCGCCGTCTTTGTACGTTTTTTCAGGCGCACCGTGAAACGACACCACCAGGTGTTCCGTAAACCCTTCGCGTTGCCAGTATTTTTGCACCCGTTCCTTCAACGCTTCAATGTAAGCCGGATGATCAGCATAAGAACCGATCATCCGCAATGCCGGAACGAAGCGCCGCTGTTGTAAACAGGCAGCCACCGCGTCAAAAGCACTTCCGGTTGTGCTTGCTGCGTACTGCGGATACATCGGCAACAGCAGTAGCGACGTGCATCCCTGTTGACGCAGCGTCTCAATACCGCGCGCCACCGACGGATTGCCGTATCGCATCCCCATTTCCACGATAACGCAGTCGGCAGGCAAGCCTTCCCTTTTGAGCGTCTCGCCGAGATAACCTTGCAACATGTCACGCTGGGTTTGCGTATGCACGAGTAGCGGCGACCCTTCGCGCGTCCATATTTTTCGATACTTCTCAGCGGATTTCGCCGGTCGCGTTCGTAGCACAATGCCGTGCAATATCGGCTTCCACAACCAGCACGGCATTTCGATCACACGCGAGTCGCTCAGAAACTCAGCCAGATAGCGGCGCACTGCCGGTGCTGTCGGCGCATCAGGCGTTCCCATATTGATCAACAAAACACCGATCCGGGCAGCCGCGCTGGAAGAAGGTTCGGGCAGGTAGCGAGGCATGAGGGGCGAAAGTGATGAATGATATAGAACTTATTTTAACCGCAAAGAACGCATAGAACACAAAGAATTTTGTGCTTTATATGTTCTTCCTGCTCATCCCACCCTCCCACAAGGTTGAGATTTACCCACATTTTGCAGACGCAAAGCGCTAAACCACGTTTGGCACAGACACTACGGCTTTCTCCGTCTTTCCCGCGAAAGCGGAAAATTTATTGGTCAATCGGTGACTCGATGAAAAACACTTATCCTAAGAATAAGCTGCCTTTTCTTTGTGTTCTATGCGTTCTTTGCGGTTAATTCATTCTTCTTCTCACGTCGACTGTGCCTGTTGAGTCAACGCATTGGAAAGCAACCGCGCGGTGACATCGACAATCGGGATCATTCGTTCGTACGCCATCCGCGTCGGCCCGATCACACCCATCGTGCCCATCACCTGTCCGTCAACCGTGTACGGCGCGGTAACGACGCTGCACTCATCGAGCGGCATCATGCCGGCTTCCGCGCCGATATAAATATGCACGCCTTCGGCATTTTGCGACATGTCGAGCAAGTGCAACAACGACGTTTTCTTTTCGAACACATCGAACAGGCGACGTAATTGTTCCATCCGGTCGGAAAAAGCTCCTGCATCGAGCAGGTTTTTTTCGCCGGCCACCACCGCCTCCGTTTCCCGCAAGGCATCTTCGCTCAAATCAATGGCCGCATTCATCAGCACCGCAACGTCTTCACGCAATGCTTTCAGTTCCTCGGAGAGCCGCAGCCGAATCGCCGGAAACGGCACTCCGGCAAAATGATGGTTGAAGAAATTCGAGGCTTCCGTCAATTCGCTCTGGGCGTAATCCTGTTGCGGCTGCAAAATGCGGTTCTGCACATCGCCCTCAGGGGTCACCACAATCAGCAGGATGCGCCGTTCAGACAGACGCAAAAATTCCAGATGCCGGAATGCCGCTTCCCGTCGCTTCGGCGTCATCACCACGCCGGCAAAATGCGACAGTTGCGATAGCAAATTCGCTGCGTTGGTAATCAACTGTTGCGGCCGGACATCGGTTTGCAATTCGCTTTCGAGCCGCCTGACTTCCTGCTGTTCCAACGGCTTGACCACCATCAAACTATCAACAAAAAAACGGTAACCGCGAGCGGTCGGAATACGCCCGGCTGAGGTGTGCGGGCTGGTGATAAACCCCATATCCTCAAGATCGGCCATGACATTGCGTACCGTTGCCGGCGATAAATCCAAGCCCGATTGCCGGGTTAACACGCGTGACCCTACCGGCTGCCCGTCGGCAACATAAAGGTCAATCAGCGTTTTCAGCAGGTGGGTGGCGCGTGGTTCGAGCATGTCACATTGTACCGCGCCCGCGCCCCCTGCCCGATCGGAGCCAACTATGGAATAATCGAGGCATGCTGAATTCGGAAACCCCATTCAACCGCATCGCGCTGGCCGGTCGCCGCAACAGTCCCGAACTGTTCGGGCCGTTGTCGGTACTGGCCGATTTCCTGACCCGGCGCGGTTATCAAGTGTCGATCGAGGCGGAAACCGCCGCGATAGCGCCGCTTTCCGGTTATCCGGTTATCACCGCCGAGGCGTTGGGAATCAACCATGATCTGGTGGTGGTTCTCGGCGGCGACGGCACCATGTTGTCATACGCCCGCCGGTTAGCGCCGTTCGATGTGCCGCTGGTCGGTATCAATCAGGGACGGTTGGGATTTCTGACCGACATTCCGCAAGTGTATATGGAGGTCCTTCTCGGTGACATTCTCGACGGCCATTTCGTCGAAGAGAAGCGGTCGATGCTGGTCGCGAACGTATTGCGCGAGTCCGGGGGAGTCACGCCGAGCGAAGTCCAAGCTTTGAACGACATCGTGATCAATCGCGGCTCCAGCGGCGCGGTCATCGACCTGTCGATCGCAATCGACGGCCAGTTTGCCTATTCGCTGCGTGCCGACGGCATTATCGTCGCCACGCCGACCGGCAGCACCGCCTACGCGCTTTCCGCCGGCGGCCCGATCGTGGCTCCGATGTTGCCGGTCTTCGTTCTGGTGCCCGTCGCGCCTCATGCGTTGACCCACCGTCCGATCATCATTCCTGAAACGGCAGAACTCACCATCGTCGTCGAACGAGGTAACGATGTTTCGCTGCATGGCGATTCGCAATCGCAGATTCCACTAATGCAAGGTGAGCGGGTCACCATCGAACGCTCGCCGCACAAAGCCACGCTGTTGCACCCGTCACGTTATGATTATTTCTCCATGCTGCGCCAGAAACTGCACTGGACGGAAACGCCGGAACGCTTGCGCGTCGGTCTTGACGAACCGCTCTTCTGAACCACGCGTCGCTCATGTTGCACTGGCTTTCGATCCGAAATTTTGTCCTGGTTGAAACACTCGATATCGAATTTGCTCCCGGCTTCACTGTACTGACCGGCGAAACAGGTGCCGGCAAATCGATTTTGCTCGACGCTATTGGCCTGATACTGGGCGATCGCTTTGAGGCGCGCCAGTTGCGTGTCGGCGCAGACCGCGTTGAAATCGCCGCTGGTTTCCTCATCGCTCAGAGCAGCCCGGCTCACGCCTGGCTGACCGAATATGATTTGCTGGGCGATGATGCGCACACCTTGATGTTGCGGCGCACACTCGACGCCAGTGGTAAAAGCCGCGCTTGGATCAACGGTCACCCTGCACCATTAACGCAACTTGGCGAACTCGGCGCCCTGCTCCTTGAACTACATGGCCAGCACGCCCACCAATCGCTGGGACAAAGCAAGGCACAGCGTTATTG
>JAISPI010000137.1 GCA_031275075.1 Burkholderiales bacterium
CCGTCAGGCGCCAGATACTCAAGCCGATACGTTTGCGGTTCCAGCGCGTATTGTGAGACCACATGGTAATTGGTCAGCGCGAAACCTTCAGCGCCGACGAGAAAGCCCGAACCGATCGACGATTGTTTCTGCGCAGCGGTAAGCAGCGTTCGGATTTGTAAAAGCCGCGGACGCGCCTGTGCAAAAATCTGTTCGGCGGTGGATGACAGCGGCGGGGCAGTCGTGGCGGGCGACATCGATGGGGGCGCCGAGTTGAGCGTTTCGGCCGGCGTAGCCACAGCAGTGGCAGCGAACAGTAGCCCAGAAGCAACGGCATAGAAACGCCGAGAGAAAGAAAACGCAAACATTGGAAGAAAGGAAGTGAAATGTTCTGGGCATGGTAGCATGGGCGCCGCCATTCTCTCATTCCGGGATGCTTGAAAAAGCCGTTCGGCGACCCTATGTTGTCTTAAATGAAGACACTCCCCAATAATCCCCAAGGAGCATTCCGATGCGTTTCGACAAATTGACCACCAAGTTTCAAGAAGCCTTGGCCGACGCGCAGAGTATGGCGTTGGCCGCCGACCACGGTTTCATCGAGCCGCAGCATGTACTGGCGGCGATGCTGGCGCAAGAAGACGGCGGCACAGCGTCTTTGTTGGCGCGTGCCGGCGGCAACGTTCCGGGCCTGCGGGTCGCGCTGAAAACGGCGTTGTCACAATTACCGACGGTAGAAAGTGCCAGCGGCGAAATCACGGTTTCACGCGATCTTGGCAATCTGTTCAATCTGATGGAAAAAGAAGCGGCCAAGCGTGGTGACCCGTTCATTGCGTCAGAACTTTTTTTGCTGGCGGCGCTCGACGCCAAAAGCGCGTTGGCGCGGTTATTGCGCGAAGCGAGTATCGATAAGAAGGCGCTGAGCGCGGCCATCGACGCTGTGCGTAAGGGCGGCGGTGTCGATTCAGCGGATGCCGAAGGACAGCGCGACGCGCTCAAAAAATATTGCATCGATTTGACCGAACAGGCGCGGTTAGGCAAACTCGATCCGGTGATAGGCCGAGATGATGAAATTCGCCGCACGATTCAAATCCTGCAACGGCGCAGCAAAAACAATCCTGTGCTGATCGGCGAGCCGGGTGTCGGCAAGACGGCGATTGTCGAAGGATTGGCGCAACGCATCATCAACGGCGAAGTGCCGGAAACACTGAAGAACAAGCGGGTGCTGGCGCTCGACATGGCGGCGCTATTGGCTGGCGCCAAATACCGCGGCGAGTTTGAGGAGCGGCTGAAAGCGGTGCTGAAAGACATTGCTGCCGACGAAGGGCGCACTATAGTCTTTATTGACGAACTGCACACGATGGTCGGCGCTGGAAAAGCGGAAGGAGCGATCGACGCCGGCAACATGTTGAAACCGGCGCTGGCGCGCGGCGAATTACATTGCGTGGGCGCGACCACGCTCGACGAATACCGCAAATACGTCGAAAAGGACGCGGCGCTCGAACGGCGTTTCCAGAAAGTATTGGTCGATGAGCCAAGCGTCGAATCGACGATCGCCATTTTGCGCGGTTTGCAGGAGCGTTACGAAATTCATCACGGCGTCGATATCACCGATCCGGCGATTGTTGCAGCGGCGGAACTGTCGCATCGCTACATTACAGACCGTTTTCTTCCAGACAAAGCGATCGACCTGATCGACGAAGCTGCGGCGCGAATCAAAATGGAAATCGATTCCAAGCCGGAAGCAATGGACAAACTCGACCGCCGGTTGATCCAATTGAAAATCGAGCGCGAAGCCGTAAAAAAAGAAAAAGACGATGCTTCACAAAAACGATTGGCGTTAATCGAGGAAGAAATCACCCGACTGGAAAAGGAGTATGCCGATCTCGACGAAATCTGGAAAGCGGAAAAAGCCAATGTTGCCGGAACGCAGCACATCAAGGAAGCCATCGACAAAGTTCGTCAGCAAATGGAAGATGCGCGGCGGCGCGGCGATTGGCAGGCAATGAGCGAATTGCAATACGGCAAATTGCCGCAACTGGAAGCGCAGTTGAAAAAAGCGGACACTACAGCGCCCAAGGAAAAAGCGCGTTTGTTGCGTACTGAGGTTGGCGCAGAAGAAATTGCCGAGGTGGTATCACGGGCGACCGGCATTCCGGTGTCGAAAATGATGCAGGGCGAACGCGACAAATTGCTGCACATGGAAACGCGTTTGCATCGACGCGTCGTCGGCCAAGATGAAGCGGTGCGTCTGATATCGGATGCGGTGCGCCGTTCGCGTTCAGGGTTGTCTGACCCGAATCGGCCTTACGGCTCGTTTCTCTTTTTGGGGCCGACCGGTGTCGGGAAAACAGAATTGACTCGGGCGCTGGCGGAATTTCTGTTCGACAGTGAGCAAGCATTGATCCGTATCGACATGAGTGAATTCATGGAGAAGCATTCCGTAGCGCGTTTGATCGGTGCGCCGCCGGGATATGTCGGCTATGAGGAAGGCGGTTATCTGACCGAAGCGGTGCGGCGTAAGCCTTATGCGGTGATTCTGTTTGACGAAATCGAGAAAGCGCACAACGATGTTTTCAACGTGCTGCTGCAAGTGCTCGACGATGGCCGTCTGACTGATGGCCAAGGGCGCACCGTCGATTTCAAGAATACCGTGATCGTAATGACCTCAAACCTCGGTTCGCACCGGATTCAACAGATGACCGACAACAGCAGTACGCAAAGCGCGATCAAAGACGCGGTGATGGAAGAGGTGAAAATTCATTTCCGTCCCGAGTTTGTTAACCGAATCGACGAAATCGTCGTGTTTCATCCGCTCGACGAAAAACACATCGCCGAGATTGCGAAGATTCAGATGCGCGCGTTGGAGGCGAGATTGGCGCAGATGGAAATCAAGCTCGTGGTTGACGGTCCTGCGCTGGCCAAAGTCGCGCGCGCCGGCTTCGATCCGGTTTTCGGCGCAAGACCGCTGAAACGGGCGATCCAGCAAGAAATCGAAAACCCGTTGGCACGAGAACTGCTTGCCGGAAAATTCGCCCCGGGCGACACGGTAAAGGTGGTGTCCAGCGCGGAAGGCATCGGTTTTGTAACAGCCTGATTTCGGGCGGGGAAAGGCTGGCAAGCCATATCCGCTGACCCGCTCCTCTCCCGCAATGCGGGAGAGGAGCGGGTCGTTGACATGCAACACGCCTTGTTTTACACTTTATGACAATTCAGATTGTTCCTCGTTGCACCCCGCTACCCGGAAGACCACAAGCAATCTCCGAGAGGAAAAATAGGGAGTGATGCGACAAGCAGACTGAATCGGTTTCAAGGCGTAAGGATAACTTTAGGGAGATATGGAATGAAAATCAGAAAAGCCGGGACGATAAAAAATCTTGTTTTCGCAGGGGCTTTGGCACTCTTGGGCGCGTGGTACAGCACCGCCGCATGGGCTGCCATCACTTTCCATACTGCGGACACCA
>JAISPI010000006.1 GCA_031275075.1 Burkholderiales bacterium
GGAAATCCAATGTGCGCGTCTCGATGTTCCGAAAGACCGCGCCCATCCCGATCAGGGCGTCTTGTCGCTACATATCGCGCGTCTGCCGGCCAACACGCTGCATCCGAAAGCGGATCCGCTTCTCTTGCTGGCGGGAGGTCCAGGGCAAGCGGCCTCGGCGTTGGCGCCGTTCGCAGCAGCACTGGTCGAAATCCGTCGCCACCGTGACATTCTTCTGATTGATCAGCGCGGCACAGGACGTTCATCACCGCTGCAATGCGCCACGCTCGATGAACAACGCAACGTATTGAGCGATACCCTTTCAACCCATATTGCCTCCAAAGTCGGTCAATGCCTCGACCAGCTCATCACGCAATCCGTCAATCCACTCGATTACGGCACTTTGGCTTTTGTCGAAGACATCGAAGCTGTGCGCCGTGCGCTCAATCTTTCGCGCATCAATCTTTGGGGCGGCAGTTACGGCACCCGCGTTGCGCTCGAATATCTGCGCCGCCACCCGCAACACCTGCGCACTTTAACGCTTGATGGCGTGGTGACGCCCTCCGTCCGCATCACGCTAAACGCGTGGCATTCGCGGACAGCACGATTGGACGCCATTTTGCAAAGCTGCGAAGCATCGGAAAGCTGTCGGACATTGCAACCTTCTCCGGTTGCGGCGCTCGATACACTGGCCACGCAGTTGGCTGCGCCAGGCCGCCCCATCACATTCACCGACCCGCGTACCGGCAATTCTGAAACGTTGCAACTCGATTTCGACATGCTGCTGTCGGCGTTGCAACCGCTGCTCTATTCTCCGGATACCGCGGCGCTGTTGCCGCAAGTTTTGGCCGCCGCGTTGCAAGACGATTTCGCGCCATTACTGGCGTTAACGCAAACGTTTGCTTCGACACTGGAAGGCCAGATGAATCCGGCGTTTTATTACGCAATTACTTGCGCCGAAGATGTGCCGCGTGTTTCTGATGAAGAACGCGCAACATTGCAAACGGAAGAAATGCGCGCCAGCGTATTGGCGACGCAATCATTCGCCGCTTGCGAACATTGGCCTGCTGCGACGCTGCCTGCCGATTGGGGCACGCCTGTCGTCAACGACAACGTGCCGGTGCTGTTGCTTTCCGGCGCGTTCGATCCGGTTACTCCGCCGGTTTACGCGACTGAAGCAGCGCAGACGCTGACGAAGCACCGTCTCATCACGGTCGGCAGCGCCGGTCATATTGTTTCGACACAAGCCTGCGCGCCACAGTTGCTTGCCGCTTTCGTCAAGGACGCCGATTTATCGGGATTGCCGCAAACCTGCATCAACCATCTCGAAAACAGCGTGCCTCCGCTGTTGTGGTCGAACCGGCTGATGCCCACGCCCTGATTGGCCATGATCGAACTAACGCATCTCAGCAAACGCTTCGGAAAACACGGTGAAATCCACGCCGTTGCCGATGTCAGCTTTCGCGCGCCCTCCGGACAAATCACCGGACTGCTCGGTCCCAATGGCGCCGGTAAAACAACATTGCTGCGCATGCTGTCAACGTTGCTCATTCCTGATGAAGGCCATGCCCGTGTCGCCGGTTTCGACGCCGTTACCGACCGCCATCAAGTACGCTGCCACATCGGCGTGTTGTCCGATGCGCGTGGTTTGTATCCGCGTTTGTCCACTGTCGAAAACATTGCCTACTTCGGATCGCTCTACGGCTTAACCGGCCGCGCGCTCAACGAACGCATCGCCTTTCTTCTGGAAACACTCGACATGCAAGCGCTTGCCCATCGAAAAACCGAAGGTTTCTCACAAGGCGAACGGATGAAGGTGGCAATTGCGCGGGCATTGATTCATGATCCGCCGGTGATTCTCCTTGACGAACCGACCAATGGCCTCGACGTGACGAGCGTGCGTTTGTTGCGCGGCTTCCTGCGTGCATTGCGCGATCAAGGAAAATGCCTGATCTTTTCATCGCACGTCATGTCGGAGGTGGCAACCCTATGTGACACCATTATGGTACTGAACCACGGCCGCTTGATTGCGCAGGGAACCGCCGACGATTTTCGCCGGAAAACCGCGCAAGCTTCACTCGAAGACGCCTTCTTTGCACTGCTCGAAGGCGACGAAACGAAACGGGGCGCCGCATGAAACCCTGGTTTTCGTGGCGACGCGCTGTTACCATCTTGCGTAAAGAAAGCCTCGACGCGCTCCGCGACCGTCGCACTTTGCTGATGATTCTGCTGCCGCCTTTGTTTGCCGGCCCGTTGTTCCTGATGTTAATTTTTAGCCTGATCGCTTCGCAAAGCGAACGCGTTCAAACGCCTGCGCTCGCCGTGCAAGGAAGCATGCATGCGCCGGCATTGATCGCTTTTCTGGAACGCCAGCAGGTGACACTGAAGCACCTGCCGGACGATTATGAGAACCAGATTCGCCGCGGTCGTATTGATGTTGCGTTAATCATCCCCGAAACATTTCCCGATGACGTCGCTGCCGGTCGAGCCGCTTCTGTGCAACTCATTTACGATCGCTCGCGTGACCGTGCGCAAGTGACCATTGCCCAGATGGAGTATCTGCTGACCGCTTACGGAAAAGAATGGGGAAAGCTGCGGCTTTTGCTGCGCGGTATTGCGCCGGAAGTTGCCGCGCCATTAAAAATCGAAGCCGTCAATCTTGCCACACCACAACAGTCCGGTGCGCTGATTTTGTCGCTCGTTGCTTTTTACGCACTTTTTGCAACGCTGACCGGCGGCATGGCCGTTGCGCTTGATGCCAGCGCCGGTGAGCGCGAACGGCAGTCGCTGCAACCGCTGCTGATTACTCCAGCGCAACCGTTTGAAATCGTCGCCGGCAAATGGGCAGCGGCAGCAACCGTCAATGTATTCGTTGTCGCGCTGACGCTGGCGGGTTTTTATCTGACCTTGCGCTTCGCGCCATTACCGGCCGTCGGCATGCCCTTTCTTTTTGGCCTGATGGAAGTCGGACGTTTCTCCATAACGTTGCTTCCCATGGCGCTGTTACTTCCGGCGCTGCATTTTTACGTTGGGATTCGTGGCCGCTCGGTGCGCGAAGCGCAAGCCAGCACTTCGGCATTGTTGCTGCTATTTTCGTTGCTGCCGATAGCGCAAATGTTCTTGCAATACCGCGAACCGGATTGGATCGCTGCGGTTCCGGTTGCCGGTCATTACGCATTGCTTACCCGTGCGCTGCGTGGTGAGATGCTCTCCAACATTGATATCGTTTGGGTGTATGCCGTCCCGTTGGCGCTACTATTGCTTGTGTTGATTGCAGCGGCGCAACGCCTCAACAAAGAGGCACGCCTGTGATGAATGCGGCGGCACCCTCTCCCCCACCCCAAGCCTCCTTTTCAAAGGAGGTGGCCGCCGAAGGCGAGCGGAGGTTTGCTTCCCGCAAATGCGAGCGAGGGGAGAAAAGATTAAGCGGCTTCACGCTGCTTGAGATGATGATCGTCCTTAGCGTTTTAGCCATCCTGTTGCTAATGGCGATGCCGGTGGCTCAGGATTCGACCATCCGAAAACAGATCGACAATGCGATACCGCTCGCCGATATTGCCAAAAAGCCGATTGACGATGCTTGGAAAACTGCGCATGTTTTGTTACCGAACAACGCGGCTGCCGGTCTTCCCATTCCTGAAAAAATCGTCAACCAACACATCAAAGCGGTCACCATCGAAAATGGCGTCATTCATGTCACGTTCGGCTACCGTGCCAACGGCGCCATCAAAGACAAAACGTTAAGCCTGCGCCCCGCCATTGTTGAAGACGCCAAAATCGTTCCGATTACCTGGATATGCGGCAACGCCAATGCGCCCGACCCGATGACGATCAAAGGGCAGAGCAGAACGGATGTTCCGGAGCGTTATCTTCCTTTTGTTTGTCGTGCGCCGGCCAAGTAAAAAACCATGCCTTTACACCCGCTCTACGCCCACGCACACAAAAATTCGCGCCAATGCGCGGCATCGTTTGATTGCAGGCGCTCGCGCACCAGCGCTATTTCACGGCCGTATTCTTCCGCGGTCAATATACCACGCATCAACTGAAAACGCTGGACAAGCAGATAGGTGTTCAACGTATCGCATTCGCAATAATTGCGAACGTCGATAATCCGCCCCTCGGCGATGGCCGCGCCGACATCGCCACCGTCCATCAACAATTTCCCGGGAAAACCGCACAACCGCGCCATCGCGTCAAGACCGGCGTTGGCACGTGGCTGATACTGCGCCAGCACGTCCATCAGGTCGATGTGCCGTGTGTGATAGCGGTTAATGTAATTGTTGTACTTGAAATCGCGGTCATCGTCGCCCCATTCCCAATAACGCGCCGCGGTCACGCCATGCAACATCGCCCGATAATGCAGTACCGGCAGATCGAAGCCGCCGCCGTTCCACGACACGAGTTGCGGTACGAAACGGTCAATCCCTTCAAAGAAACGGCGAATCAAAACCTCTTCGCCATCTTCGGGTTGCCCGAGCGACCATAGCTGCAAGCCTTTGTCGTTGCGCAGCACACAGGCGATTGCCACGATTTTCTGAAAATAAAGATGCGCGAAGTCGCTGCCGGTGGCAACACGGCGTTGCTGTCCGTACCAGTCGAGCACATCCTGATCGGACAATTCGAGCGGCAAACGGTAAACCCGGCG
>JAISPI010000052.1 GCA_031275075.1 Burkholderiales bacterium
CCCTCGAGTTCGATGCCGATGGAAAAGTCATTACAACGCGGACGATCTTGCCATTGCGAGGCGCCCGCATGCCAAGCGCGTTTCTGGCAGGAGACGCATTGAATAAGGCAGCCGTTACGGCGGATCACGAAATGAGCCGACACGTTGAGTCGCGCCAGCACCGGATACAGCGGATGCGCGCCAGGATTGAGCGTGTTGGTAAAGAGCTTCAGAATGTCATAACCGCCGAAATGGCCAGGCGGCAGCGAGATGTTGTGGAGGACGATGAGCGATACCGGTGTTTCGACAGGACGGGCGTCGGCGTTCGGCGAGGGAATTTGCCGGACACCAGCGATCCAGCCATCGGAGGCGAGACGCAAACGTCCGCGCGATGTTCTTCGGCGACGGGTCATTTGATTCCCAGCCGCTCCATCCGATAGCGCATGGCTCGAAATGTAATCCCGAGCAGTTTGGCGGCTTCGGTTCGGTTGAAACGGGTTCTTTCGAGCGCTGCCAATAACGCCGTCCGTTCAACGTCATCGAGGTACATTTCGAGCGAACCGGGAATTTCACCTTTGCTCAACTCGGCGGCAGAAGTGGAGGCTTCTTTGTGTGAAGCGTTGCCGACAGCGGGCGTTAAATACAAATCTTCCGGTCGAATTTGTGCCGGTTGGGGCGCCAGCGACAGACCTCGTTCGAGAATGTTTTCCAGTTCGCGGATATTGCCGGGGAATGGGTATCGCTGCAGCGCGGCAATGGCGTCGCTGGTCAGTCCGGCAGGGCGGCCTCGCGCCAGTTTTTCGAGAATGGCTCGCGCGATCAACGGAATGTCCTCGTGCATCTCGCGTAATGACGGCATGTTGACTTCGATCACATGCAGCCGGAAAAACAAGTCCTGACGGAATTGTCCGGCCTCGACCAATGGCGTCAGTTTTTTATGAGTAGCACAGATGATGCGAACGTCGACCGATTCTTCGGTCTGGCTGCCGATGCGGCGAACGTTTTTTTCCTGAATGGCGCGCAGCAGCTTGACCTGCATGGTCAGCGGCAGATCGGCGACCTCGTCGAGAAACAACGTGCCGCCATGAGCGGCTTGGAAAAAACCTTCACGGTCGCTGTTGGCGCCGGTGAACGAACCTTTCTTGTAGCCGAAAAATTCGCTCTCCATCAGGTTTTCGGGAATGGCGCCGCAATTGACGGGAACGAACGGCGCGGCAGCGCGTGGGCCGGTATGGTGAATCAGCCGCGCGGCCACCTCCTTGCCGGTACCGGATTCACCGCTGATGATGACCGGCGCGAGACTCTGCGCGACACGCTCAATCAGATCGCGCACTTGGGTGATCGCGAGCGAATGGCCGAGTAACGAGTAGCCTTCCGGCGCCCGTGTTTTTTCCGGCGCTTTGACAACCTGTTTGACCAGCGCGCGCAATTGTTCAAGGTTGACCGGTTTGGCGAGGTAATCAAAAGCGCCGGCTTTCAGTGCGGCCACGGCGTTTTCGGCACTGCCAAAAGCGGTGATGACGGCAACCGGAATGTCCAGTTCCTGGCGGTGGATGTGGGCGATGATATCAAGCCCTTCACCATCGGGAAGCCGCATGTCGGTCAGGCACAAATCGAATTCCTGTGAATCCAGTTTGGCGATGGCCTCAGCCACCGAGTCGGCGCGGGTGACATCAAGCCCCAGCCGGATCATTGTGATTTCGAGCAATTCCAGCAAATCAGGCTCATCGTCAATGATCAATACGCGCGGCTGAGCGCGGAAGCGGGGGCGGCGAGAAGAGGAAGAAGCGGACGATTCCATCGGTTTTTTCAGTGTCGAACGCAGAAGATATTGGTGGAGACTATACCGTGTAAAAGCGGCATGGCTCAAGTCGGCGCTTGTGGAGAACGCGCCAATCGCAGCCGGAAATGGGCGCCGCGTCCTTCGGTGTGCGGCAGCAATTCGAGAATGGCCTGATTGGCAGTAGCAAGTTCGCGGGCAATGTACAGGCCGAGACCGGTACCCGAGGTTCGGGTCGTGTAAAAAGGTTCAAAAGCTTGCTCCCGATACTCTGGCGCAATTCCCGGGCCGTCGTCGGTGATATCGAGACGAACCCGATCTCGTGAAGAATCCAGCGTGACGGAAATAGCGACGCTGCCGGTTTTTTTTCGGCAAAATTGCCAAGCATTACGCAACAGGTTCCATAGAATTTGGTCAAAATGACCGCGGTCGAAGTCGATAGTAAGATCGTTCGGGGCAGTAAAATCGAGCACAATCGCGCCGTCTGGCATCTGCTCGCCGGCTCGGATTTCGTCGATCAGATGCTGTAACGTGTTTTGTAAACGGAGCGCTTCGGGTTTGCGTCGATCCCGGTGGTTGAGTTGCAGGACTTCCGTGACGATGCGATCAATTCGTTTGCCGTTGTTGCGGATCATATTCAGAAGACGAAGTCCCTCAGACGGCACCATCTCGTCTTCTTCAAGCAATTGCGCGGCTTGCTGGATCGCAGACAAGGGATTGCGTACTTCGTGGGCGATTGACGCGGTCAAACGGCCAAGCGCCGCCAGCTTGAGGTTTTGCGCTTCAGTACGGGCGCGTCCCAAGTCTTCGAGATAGACCAAGGTGCCACCGCTGATGCCGACGCCGATGCGAACAAAACGCGGCAACAACGCTGAAGTGGTGGGTTCAACGGCAAAAGATGTTTGTAGTGCCTCGGGATCGTTCTGCCAGAGCGTCCAGGCATCGTGCAGCGGAGCGCTCCACTGCGCCAAACGTTGGCCGGCAGCGGCATAGTCGGCGACATTGAGCAGCGACAGCGCCTGCAAGTTATAACCGCGAACGATCCCGTTCAGGTCGAGCACCAGCACGCCATCTTTCATATCACGGATGACCACGCGGTTGATTTGTTCCAAGTTGGCAATGTCGATATTGCGTTGCTGCATCAGTCGTTCGGAAACCTGCGTGTAGCGGCCTACAGTGGAAGCGGCAAATACAATCACGAAATAACTGGCCGAAATCAGAGCTGTTCCGATTAATTGTCCCTCATCGGCGTATTGATCGAAGAACAGAAAAATGGTGATGCTGAGAAAAGAAAGCGTCGGCAATGCCGTATGTATCAATGCCGTCCGGCGATCAAGCAGCCAGCCATGAGCCGCCAGTTGCGGGAAAAGGAAAATGGACAACGGCAGCAATGCATTGCCGCCAGCAGCAATCAGGATCGTGAGGAAAATCGTATCGCCGGCTATGGAAAGCAACAAGAACCAAGGCAACGATATCAGTTCGCGCTCCATTTGAGAGGCCAACATCAACCCCAACGCAACAACGAAATAAAGCGCAGCCCCCACCATGAAAAAACCAGGCAGTGTAACCCCCGCCAGTTTTGTAGACGGCAATAGCACGCTGCCCAGCAGTGCCAGCGCATAACCGCAGCGGTAAACACTGACGATCCACAGGATGCGCCTGCCGGTAATTCCCAAAGGAACCGAAGAAACGGGCAAAGAGGAAATAGGCAGAATGGCCTCCGAACGGTTTGATGAAAGAATCAGTCGTGGCGGTTGCACGCCTCGTCGTTGCAACGGTAACCGCTATGGGTCAGTCGGGCATCTTCCCGAGGCAAAAAAACACCACACCGTACGCACCGCACCATCGGCTCATCATGCGCCGGTTTTTTCTTCGGAGATGAAGACCTTTCGCTGCGGCGACGCGCATGCTGTTGCATGATGTTCCACAATCGCCATACGATCAAGGCGACAATAAAGACTAAAACCCAAAAAAGAAGCTTGCCCATGGTTTTCCTGAAAATCGCGACAACCGGTCTTCGGTTACACGCAAGTTGGCGCCCCCGGCACGAATCGAACGTGCGACCCCATTCTTAGGAGGAATGTGCTCTATCCACTGAGCTACGGGGGCAGTGGCTGCATTATCCCAGATTCGGCTTCCACGGGCATGGCAACATTGGTACACTAGTAACCCTCATCCCCTTTTTTGCGCGGTATCCCGTGCGCCTCCATCCAAATGCTGGAACGTCTGATCACCCTTTTTTCTCCCGCCGACTGGGCTTCGCTGCTGCTGTTTTTGGCGGGCTGGGTCGGCTATAGCATTTATGCCGACCGCGCGGCGATGCGCCTCGAGGGTTTACAGGGGGTGACGCACAAGCACCGGCTGGCTTGGGCGCAGCAAATGGTGCGCCGCGACAACCGGATGCCCGATGTTTCGCTGATCGGCAATTTGATGCGCAGCACCTCGTTTTATGCCAACACGACGATTTATATCGTTGCCGGTTTGCTGGCTGTCGCCGGCGCACTCGATCGGTTGGTTGTTTTTACCGAAGAGTTGCCGTTTGCGCGGCAAACGTCGCGGGAAATTCTTGAGGCAAAAATTTTTCTGTTGGCAGGTATTTTCATTTTTGCTTATTTCAAATTTACCTGGTCGATCCGGCAGTTCAATTCGCTGTCGATTTTGACGGGTAGCGCGCCGCCGCATCTGGCTCCCTCGGAAGAACTCGATCGCCACGCCGAACAATGCGGCCAGGTCAATTCGCTGGCCGGTGACGAATTTAACCGCGGCATTCGCGCCTATTATTTTGGTTTTGCGGCGCTGGGCTGGTTTGTCAATCCGGTGGTTTTCATGGCGTCTACGTTATGGGTGCTGGCGGTGTTGTGGCGCCGTGATTTTCGCTCGAAAACATTGCGGGCAATGCAGGGGCCGTAGGCCGCGATGCCTGTTCGGATTTCCTCAAACTTATGGTTTGTTGATGGGGATGATTTTCCTTCTGTCGAGACGGCGGAAACCGACGGGCCGATAGCCATAAGCCACGGACTGACTCCGGAACAGGTGGTGGCGGCTTACCGAAACGGAATTTTCCCATGGTCCAGTGATCGCGGCGCGGTGCTTTGGTGGAGCCCCGATCCGCGAATGGTTTTGGTTGTCGATGATTTCAAATGTTCGCGGTCGTTGCGTAAAACGCTGCGTAGCGGCGTCTTCGATATTCGTGAGGATTCGGCATTTGTCGAGGTGATGCAGGCGTGCGCAAGTGTGTCTAGACGCGATCAGGAAGGCACTTGGATCGCGCCGGAGTTCATCGAGGCTTACAGCGTGTTGCATGATCGCGGTGTCGCCCATTCGGTCGAAACCTGGTGTGACGGGCAGTTGGTCGGCGGATTGTACGGATTGCAGATAGGTCGTTTCTTTTTCGGTGAATCGATGTTCTCGTATCAACGCGATGCTTCAAAAGCAGCGCTCGCGCATCTGGTGGCTCGGCTTAAGACGCAAGGAATCACGCATATCGACTGCCAGCAGGAAACCGCGCATCTAACGTCGCTTGGCGCTCGACCTATCGCGCGAACAGCGTTTCTCGCGTTGCTGAAGGCGGCGGGGGTGACGGAGAAGTCGGATACGCGCTGATAACTTTTGCTCGACGGCTTATTTATGTCCGCCGTACCCGGCAGACGATGGTGGACATGAGGCCGATTAACGCCAACAGTCCCCACATGCCGAGAGCGGGAACGGGGATTGTTACCTTGGGCTGCTTTGGGGTTGCCTCGAAAGCGCCCAGATCAGGCCCGCTGCCTTGCGGACGCGGCTGACCGCGTTGGTCGGTCGTCAAGCCGACCGACGGATCGCCGGTATCAATGGCCGGACTGCCGTCAGGCAAAGTCAGTGTTTCCGTCGGGCCGCCGTTATTCGCCAGCGTGGTGGCTACGATGTCTTCGGGCGCTGTTACAGTAGCCAGGACTGCCGTGCTGCTGTTGCAGGAGTTTTCATTGGCGCCGTTGCGCCATTCGAGATTTGTACCGCCGGTCAACGTGGCGCCTGTTCCCACCGCGCACTGCGCCACAGTGACACCGCTTCCGCTGACGATCAGGCTGTTTTTCAGAGAGCCGGTT
>JAISPI010000097.1 GCA_031275075.1 Burkholderiales bacterium
GGAAGCTGGTTAGAATTCCAAGTCTTTTTAGAAAAGACGCGGTGCTTGGTGCGCCTGCGGCTTTGAAAGGTGCCGGACGGACGCTGTGCAGGGATGCAGGCGGCTGGTCGGCAGAGAGCGATGCGACAGGCCGGAGCCGAATCCGGTCGTCCACTCAGGAAAATTCAGAATGCCAACTATTAATCAGCTGGTACGCAAGGGCCGGACGCCCGAAGTGTACAAGAGCAAAGTGCCGGCGCTTGGACAGTGTCCACAGAAGCGCGGTGTCTGTACCCGCGTCTATACGACGACGCCGAAAAAGCCAAACTCCGCATTGCGGAAGGTGGCGAAGGTGCGTTTGACCAACGGCTTTGAGGTAATCAGCTACATCGGCGGCGAGGGACACAACCTTCAGGAGCACTCCGTGGTGCTGCTGCGCGGCGGCCGGGTTAAAGATTTGCCGGGTGTGCGCTATCACATGGTGCGTGGCGCGCTCGATACGGCGGGCGTCAAAGACCGCAAGCAGTCGCGCTCGAAGTACGGCGCCAAGCGGCCCAAAAAAGACTGACAGATTGCACGAACGTAAAACGAGGACAATATGCCCCGACGTAGAGAAGTTCCCAAACGTGAGATTCTCGCTGATCCCAAATTCGCGAGTGTCGAAGTTGCCAAGTTCGTCAATGTGTTGATGACCAGCGGCAAAAAATCCGTGGCCGAGCGCATCATTTATGGCGCGTTCGCCAATATCAGCGAAAAATCCGGCAAGAATCCGCTTGAAGTATTTATAGCGGCACTGGCCAACGCCAAACCGATGGTGGAAGTCAAAAGCCGCCGTGTTGGTGGTGCCAACTTTCAGGTGCCGGTCGAAGTGCGGCCGACCCGTCGGTCGGCGCTGGCGATGCGCTGGTTGCGTGAAGCGGCTCGCAAGCGCGGCGAAAAATCGATGGACGCGCGGCTCGCCGGTGAATTGCTGGATGCGTCCGAAAATCGCGGCGGCGCGGTGAAAAAGCGTGAAGAAGTTCACCGGATGGCCGAAGCAAACAAGGCATTCTCCCATTTCCGTTTCTAATTTTTAACTTGCGCGATGCGTAAGCCTTGACGGCTGCGCCTTATTTGGCAACCCGTATTTGGCAACTTATCGCGCTTTTGATACAAGACTACCGTGGCACGAACGACACCTATTGAGCGTTACCGCAACATCGGCATCAGCGCGCACATTGATGCGGGCAAGACGACGACGACGGAGCGCATCCTTTTCTATACGGGCGTTTCGCACAAGTTGGGCGAAGTGCATGATGGTGCTGCGACCACTGACTGGATGGAGCAGGAGCGCGAGCGCGGCATTACCATCACTTCGGCGGCGGTAACCTGTTTCTGGAAGGGGATGGGCAAGAACTATCCCGAACACCGGGTCAACGTGATTGATACGCCCGGACACGTTGACTTTACCATTGAAGTAGAGCGGTCGATGCGTGTTCTCGACGGCGCCTGCATGGTGTATTGCGCTGTCGGCGGTGTCCAGCCGCAGTCAGAAACAGTATGGCGGCAGGCCAACAAGTATCAAGTGCCGCGTTTGGCGTTCGTCAATAAGATGGACCGTACCGGCGCTAACTTCTTCAAGGTCTACGAACAAATGCGCACGCGGTTGCGCGCGAACCCGGTGCCGGTAGTGATTCCGATCGGTGCGGAAGACAGTTTCAAAGGCGTGGTTGATCTGATCAAGATGAAAGCGATCATCTGGGATGAGGCCAGTCAGGGCATGAAGTTCGAATACGTCGACATTCCGGCGGAACTCGTTGCCCAAGCCAAGGAATGGCGCGAGAAGATGGTGGAGGCAGCGGCCGAGGCCAACGAAGAATTGATGACCAAGTATCTCGATGGCGGTGAATTGACCGATGACGAGGTTATCAAGGGTCTGCGGATGCGGACGATTGCCTGCGAAATCCACCCGATGATGTGCGGGACGGCATTTAAGAATAAGGGTGTGCAGCGAATGCTGGACGCCGTGATCGAATTCTTGCCAGCGCCGTGCGACATTCCGCCGGTTAAAGGACAGAAAAGCAACGGCGACGAAGAATTGCGCAAGGCTGACGACACCGAGCCGTTCTCGGCGTTGGCATTCAAGATCATGACCGACCCGTACGTCGGGCAACTGACCTTTATCCGCGTCTATTCGGGTGCGCTGAATTCCGGCGATACCATCATCAATACGGTTAAAGGCCGTAAGGAGCGGATTGGCCGGCTGTTGCAGATGCATGCTGACGACCGCCAGGAGATCAAGGAAGTGCGTGCCGGCGACATTGCCGCCGTCGTGGGATTGAAAGATGTGACCACTGGCGAGACGCTGTCCGATGTCAACAAACAAATCATCCTGGAAAGAATGGAGTTTCCGGAGCCGGTGATCCACGTTGCCGTCGAGCCGAAGACCAAAGCCGACCAGGAAAAAATGGGCTTGGCGCTCAATCGCTTGGCGCAGGAAGATCCGTCGTTCCGTGTCCGCACCGATGAAGACTCGGGCGAGACCATCATCTCCGGGATGGGTGAACTGCACCTTGAAATCATCGTTGACCGGATGAAACGCGAATTTTCGGTTGACGCCAATGTCGGTGCGCCGCAAGTGGCGTACCGCGAAACCATCCGTAAGCCGTCGGGCGACACCGAAGGCAAGTTCGTCAAGCAATCCGGTGGCCGCGGCCAGTATGGACACGTTTGGCTTCGGGTCGAACCGAACGAGGCCGGAAAAGGCTTTGAGTTCATTGACGAAATCAAGGGCGGAGCGGTGCCGCGCGAATATATTCCGGCGGTACAGCGTGGTCTCGTGGAAACGCTGCCGAGCGGCGTGTTGGCAGGTTTCCCGGTGGTTGACGTCAAGGTGACGCTGTTCGATGGTTCGTACCATGACGTTGACTCAAACGAAAACGCCTTCCGGATGGCGGCATCGATAGGCTTCAAGGACGCGATGCGCAAGGCCAATCCAGCGCTGCTGGAACCGATGATGGCAGTGGAAATCGAAACGCCCGAAGAAAAAATGGGTGACGTGATGGGTGATTTGTCATCGCGTCGCGGCATCATTCAGGGCATGGAAGACATGGCTGGCGGCGGCAAAGCTGTTCGCGCCGAAGTGCCGCTGGCCGAAATGTTCGGCTATGCGACAACGCTGCGGTCGCTGACGCAAGGCCGTGCGACGTACACGATGGAATTCAAGCATTACACAGAGGCGCCGAAGCAGGTGGCGGACGCGATTATCAACAAGAAGTAACAGACGAGAGATTAGGAAACGATCATGGCCAAAGGAAAATTTGAGCGGACGAAGCCGCACGTGAACGTTGGAACGATTGGGCACGTTGACCACGGGAAGACGACGCTGACGGCGGCGATCACGAGCGTGCTTGCGAAGAAATTTGGTGGTGAAGCGAAAGGCTACGACCAGATCGACAACGCGCCTGAAGAAAAGGCGCGCGGGATCACCATCAACACCTCCCACGTTGAATACGAGACCGTTGCCCGTCACTACGCCCACGTAGACTGCCCGGGCCACGCCGACTACATCAAAAACATGATCACCGGTGCAGCCCAGATGGACGGCGCGATCCTTGTCGTATCGGCGGCCGACGGCCCGATGCCACAGACCCGCGAACACATCCTGCTGGCTCGCCAAGTAGGCGTACCGTACATCATCGTCTACCTGAACAAAGCCGACATGGTTGACGACAAAGAACTGCTCGAACTCGTTGAAATGGAAGTCCGCGAACTCCTGTCCAAATACGACTTTCCTGGCGACGACACCCCGATCATCACCGGCTCGGCCAAACTGGCCCTTGAAGGAGACGCAGGCGAACTGGGCGAACAATCCATCTACAAACTGGCCGACGCCCTGGACAGCTACATCCCCGAGCCGAAACGCGCCATAGACGGTCCCTTCCTGATGCCCGTCGAAGACGTCTTCTCCATCTCTGGACGTGGCACCGTCGTCACCGGCCGTGCAGAACGCGGCATCATCAAAGTGGGCGAAGAAATCGAAATCGTCGGCATCCGCCCGACCGTGAAAACCGTCTGCACTGGCGTCGAAATGTTCCGCAAACTTCTCGACCAAGGACAAGCGGGCGACAACGTAGGCATCCTGCTTCGCGGCACCAAACGCGAAGAAGTCGAGCGTGGACAAGTTCTGGCCAAGCCGGGCAGCATCACCCCGCACACCCACTTCACTGCCGAAGTTTACGTACTGAGCAAAGAAGAAGGTGGTCGTCATACCCCGTTCTTTAGCAACTACCGTCCGCAGTTCTACTTCCGCACGACCGACGTGACGGGCAGCGTAGACCTTCCGGCGGGTACCGAAATGGTGATGCCGGGCGAGAACGTCTCGATCACGGTGAAGCTGATTTCCCCGATTGCGATGGAAGAAGGCTTGCGCTTTGCGATCCGCGAAGGTGGCCGGACGGTCGGCGCCGGAGTCGTCGCAAAAATTATTGAGTAA
>JAISPI010000010.1 GCA_031275075.1 Burkholderiales bacterium
TTGTCGCCGCAAGCAAAAACACAGCAAGCGCGTCGTGTCACGATTCTTCTGCACAAGCCCGTCGGTTATGTCTCGGGACAGCCGGAGCCGGGTTATCAGCCCGCCATCGTGTTGGTCACACCGGACAACCAGTGGCGGCAAGATGGCGATCCGCTTTTCAGCGCCACGCATCTGCGCCATCTTGCGCCGGCCGGAAGACTCGATATTGATTCGACGGGCTTATTGGTGTTGACTCAAGATGGCCGCGTGGCGCGTGATCTGATTGGCGAAATGTCGGAAGTCGATAAGGAATATCTGGTGCGCGTCGAAGGCGCTTTGAGCGACGCAAGTTTGAAGCTGCTCAACCACGGATTAACCATCGACGGTGAAGCGCTAAAGCCGGCGCAGGTAGAATGGATCAATGACGACCAGTTGCGTTTTGTCCTGCGCGAAGGCAAAAAGCGTCAGATTCGCCGGATGTGCGAGGCGGTTGGCCTGACCGTTACCGGTCTTAAGCGTGTCCGGATTGGCCGAGTGCGTCTTGGCGATTTGCCGCTCGGTCAATGGCGCTATCTGCGCGACGATGAATCGTTCGGCGATTTGAAGTAACGCACAGACGACGGTAGATAATATTCCTACCACTGAAAAACACCGCTTTCGTTTTAAGATAGCATTAGCTTGTCTTTTTTGAAAATTAAAATTCGTTCTTTGAAAGTTTTGCATTGATGATGTCAACGCCTACCTCCTTTGCCGATCTGGGGCTGTCCCCTGAACTGTTGGCTGCACTGTCCGATCTCGGTTATGAAGCGCCTTCTCCGATCCAGTCAGCGTGCGTTCCATATTTACTCGCCGGCCATGACTTGCTTGGCATGGCGCAAACCGGTACCGGTAAGACGGCCGCTTTCGCTCTGCCGATTTTGCAACGCATCGACCTTAGGAAACGTCTGCCGCAAGCGTTGATTCTGGCGCCGACCCGCGAGCTTGCGATTCAGGTTGCCGAGGCTTGCCAGAGTTACGCCCGCCACTTGCCGGGTTTTCACGTCGCGCCGATTTACGGTGGACAAGGCATGGGCCTTCAGCTCAAACAACTGGGTCGCGGTGTTCATGTCGTCATCGGTACACCGGGCCGGGTGATGGATCACATCGAACGCAAAAGTCTCGATCTCTCACATTTGACGACGCTGGTGCTCGACGAAGCCGATGAAATGCTGCGCATGGGTTTTATCGACGACGTCGAATGGATTTTGCAACATGTCCCGACGACACGTCAGACGGCATTATTCTCGGCGACGATGCCAGAGCCGATTCGCCGCGTCGCACAGCGTTATCTGCGCGACCCGCAGGAAGTCAAGATCAAATCGACCACCGCCACGGTCACTGCCATCCGCCAACGTTATTGGCAAGTCAGTGGCTTGCACAAACTCGATGCCTTGACCCGCATTCTCGAAGTCGAAGACAATCTCGACGCCGCAATCATTTTCGTGCGCACCAAGACGGCGACGGTTGAGCTTGCCGAGAAACTCGAAGCGCGCGGTTACGGCGCTGCTGCGCTGAATGGCGATATGAATCAAGTTTTGCGCGAACGTACTATCGACCAGTTGAAAACCGGCGGCATCGACATCGTCGTCGCCACCGACGTCGCGGCGCGCGGCATCGATGTGCCGCGTATCAGCCATGTGATCAATTACGACATCCCGAACGACACTGAAGCCTACGTTCACCGAATCGGCCGCACCGGTCGTGCCGGTCGGCAAGGCAACGCCATTTTGTTCGTGGCGCCGCGAGAGATTTCCACTCTGCGTGCCATCGAACGCTCCACCCGTCAACCCATCGAGCCGCTGACGCTACCATCGAAACAGGCGGTTGCCGACCGTCGTGTTGCACAGTTCAAGGAACAAATCATGCAGGTGATCGAGAGCGAAGAGCTCGATTACTTCGCTGAAGTCGTCAACGAGATTGAAGAAGAATCTACCGAGACCGATATCCACGAAATTGCCGCCGCGCTCGCTTTTCTCGTTCAACAGGAAAGGCCGTTACGCGCTGAGGGTTTGAGCGATGCGTTGCCACGTGACGCCAACGCTTCTCGCGGCCGCCATCAGGACGATACGCGTAACCGTCGGCATGACAGCCCTTTGCAAGCTTACCGGATTGACGCTGGCCGTGCTCATGGCATCACTCCCGGCGACATTGTCGGCGCGCTTACCAACGAAGCCGGCATCGGCGGCCGCGCCATCGGTCGGATTTCCCTTTTCGACGATTACAGCATTATCGAACTTCCCAACGATTTGTCGAAGGAAACGCTCAACACGCTGGCGTTTCTCCGTGTGCGGCAACGTCCGCTGAAACTGGCGCCGATGGTGCGGCGTGATCGCCAAGAAAAACGCGATGGCGGCAAAGCGAAAAAATCTTTTGCGCGAAAGAAATCAGGAAAATAACCGCAAGGGGAAATTTGCCGAAAAGAGCGAAAAAACTTTCAAGGTGCTTTGAGATCGCATGGTGGGCACACTGCGCTTCGCCCACCCTGCATCACTTTCTTTGTGTTCTTTGCGTTCTTTGCGGTTAAATCACTCCGTATCCAGCGGCTTGGTGTATTTCCATTTGTTGTGAATCCACAGCCAGTCTTCCGGGCTTTTCCGGATTTCGCGCTCGAGTGCTTCGGCGTAGCGGCTGATGATGTCTGTATCGCCATCACGGTCATAGGGCGGTTCGGCGATCAGTTCAAGCCGTATCTTGTAATACCCTTGCCGGACACGCCGCATCTCCACAAAGAATACCGGCGCCTTCATGATTTTGGCGAGTTTGTCGGTGCCAACGAAAAACGCCGTATCCTGATTCAGAAAATGCGCCCAGTGTTTATTGGCGTCTTTTAACGGCGTTTGATCGGCCACCAGCGCATAAGCATTGATTTCATTGCGACGTTTGATGACTTCTTTGGTAAATATTTTATGCGGGATCATCGTTGCGCCAAAACGGGAACGCGCATTTTTCAGAAAACGGTCGGCGCCTTCATTACGCTGCGGCTTATAAACCGCCGCCGTCGGCACCGGCAACCAGAGCCCTGCCGCCAAAATCGTCCATTCCCAATTACAGAAATGCGCTGCCATCAGCAATACCGATTGCCCGCGGTCAGCGTAGGCTTTGACGACTTCGGGATTTTCGACGATGACCCGCGCCCGCACCTTTTCGGCGTCAGCGCGAAGTCCCCATAAGGCTTCCGCCAGTACCCTTCCCAGATTCCGGTAATGGTTGCGCAGGATTCGTTTCCGCTCTTGTTCGCTTTTTTCCGGAAACGACTGCGCCAAATTTGCCGCCGCGAGTTTACGCCGCCAGCGGACGAGATAGAATGTCAAGATGAACACTGCATTCCCGATGCCGTAAAGCACCGGCAACGGCAGGTAAGATAACCCCTTCAATAGTCCAAGCATCATCTGATCCGCACCTGTTTAACGCCTTCTTCTTTCTAATAATGGATCATACAGGCAACGCCCCATTTTTCGAAATCGCCCAACCGCCGCAACGGTTGCCGGTCGAGATTCCAGGCGTTTCGTTGTGGTGGGCGACCCTCGCGCAACCCGAGACCGCCATCGCGCAATGGCTTGTATGGCTAACGCCTGAGGAAAGGCAGCGCGCCGAACGGATGGCGCGACCATCGTCGCGCTACCGCGCCGTCGTCGTCCGCGCCTTGTTGCGCGGCTTGCTGGCGCAAGCGCTAGGGCGAGAATCCGCCGTTTCACCAGCATCGTTGCGCTTTCAAACCGGCGCACACGGTCGCCCGTATCTGACGGCTCCTTTCGCGGACGGTGCAGTCCGCGATTTCAATCTCTCACATTCCGGTGACAACCTGTTGGTCGGCATTTTGCACAGTACCGCACCACCATTCTGGCAGCGTATTGGCGTTGACCTCGAATCGCTGCAACGTTCCCGTGACACCACGCGTCTGGCTTGTCGTGTTCTGAGCGTAAGTGAGCAAAGCACTCTGGCCGGGCTGAGCCGCGAAGAAAGCCAATGCCGTTTTTTCCGTTATTGGGTGCTCAAGGAAGCGTTCTCGAAAGCGGTCGGCGCTGGTTTTTCGCTTGGGTTTGAAACGATAGACTTTGATATTGACGCGGCTTCCGCGCCTTATGCCCGCGCGTTGCCGAAGCCGTACCGTCCCGACGATTGGACACTGCAATTCCTTCCGGTCGATCCGCCTTTCGTCGCCGCACTGGCGCTGGGCGGAAATCAGGAATCAAAAAAATCTGAACAACCCTTTGATTCCTGACTCCTGTCCTCTGATACCTATTCCTCAGCCGACCGAATGGTGGTGAAGAAATAATTGCCGTTGCGCAAGATTTGCAATGTCACTGCCGCCTTTTTGTCGAGTTTACCGAACACTCCATTGAGCTGCGATGCGCTTTTCGCTTCGATCATCGTACCGCGCTGGATCACCGCGATGATAACGTCGCCGGGCTGAAGGTTGCCGCGAATCCGGCCACGAACATCTTCGACAAGCACGCCGTCTTTGATCTCAAGCTGTCTTTTCTGGGCTGCTGTTAGATCGGACAGCACCAACCCAAGAGGATTGGGTTTCACGCCGCCTCTGCTGCTTGGGCCGCCTGCCGTTGTGCCGCTTTCGTCCTCGCTCTCGGCAATGGCCACCGTCACCTCTTTGGTCGCCCCCTCGCGCCACAGCGTCAGCGTCGTTTTGCTGCCTGGCCGCAACACCGTGATGATACGCGGCAACTCGCTGCTGTTTTGCACATTACGACCATCGGCTTTCAGGATGATATCGCCGGGCTTGACCCCCGCCTTGTCGGCCGGACCGTCTTTTTCGACGGCATTGACCAACGCACCGGCCGTCGATTTCAGACCAAACGCTTCTGCGGTATCTTTGCTGACTTCCTGAATAACGACACCAATCCGGCCGCGTGTCACTTTACCGGTCGCTTTGATCTGATTGACGATGTTCATCGCCACGTCGATCGGAATCGCAAACGACAGCCCCATGAAGCCGCCGCTACGCGAATAGATCAACGAATTGATGCCAACAACCTCGCCTTTCAGGTTGAAAAGCGGGCCGCCGGAATTACCGGGGTTGATCGCCGTATCGGTCTGAATGAACGGCACCAGATTTTCCTGTGGCAGATCGCGGCCTTTGGCGCTGACGATACCAGCCGTCATGGTGTTTTCCAGTCCGAACGGTTTTCCGATCGCTACCACCCACTCGCCGACTTTCAGCTTTTCAGGATCGCCTATCGTCACCATCGGCAAGGGACGGTCAACATTGATTTTCAGCAGCGCCACATCGGTACGTCGATCAAAACCTACGACCGTCGCCGTGTATTCGTTCTTGTCGGCCAGCTTAACCTTGACATCATCGGCCTTGTCGATCACATGCGCATTGGTGACGACATACCCATCAGACGAAATGATGAACCCCGAACCCATCGCCTGCGGACCTTCCGGCTCACCGCGTCGTTGTTGCGGCGGCGGCATACCGAAGCGCCGGAAAAAATCGTAGAACGGATCGTCTTCTGACATCCCCGTCATCGGGTGGCTACGGGCTTTTTGGCGTACGTCAATCGACACCACTGCTGGCCCCTGTTTTTCATAAAGTTCAGTGAAATGGGGCAACCCCGTCACTTGGGCGCGCAGCGCCGGCGCAACCAACAACATCAATGCAGCGCAGCACCACAACACAACTCTTGCTTTACGCGAAGAAAGCAACATTTTGGAACTCCTTATGGAAACTTGAAACAAGCCTGAGTAAAACCTAAAACGAAGTCAGGCAAAACATCCACCGAAGTGGATAAACGACACAATATACTATTTGCGGGCGAGTCCTTGTGCAATCAAACGTAACGTATCGTTCGGCACCTGCCCAAGAGCCGTAATCAAGTATCCCCCCTCCCGCCGCGTATGCGCCGCCAAAAATCCCGGACTGACGCCTCCGGCCATAGGGGTTATCGTTCCTTCCTGAACCCGTTCGATGAAGACGCTGACCGCTACCAGCCCATCTGAATACACCAACACCGTCGTTGCTTCCGATCTTCCGGTAAAGCGGCGCGTTTCTTCGGCAATTTTGGAAAAGCCGGGCGGTAATGCCGACGCCAGCCAACCGCTGGCGACATTTTTCTTTCCCTCAAATCCCGTCTGCTCGACTGTCCAGTCCGTCGGCAGTTCCGGCCAAGCGATAATCAGCGATTCCGGTTGTGGGATGTTGATCTCAATATCGGCAAAAGCAAACCGCTCAACCTCCCGTTGCATCAAAAGATCCACCGTCCGTCCGGCCAGAAACAGCCCTGTCTCCCGATCAATCCAGAATCTTTGCTCATACCGGAAATTGTCTTTGGGGGTGAACACGACAACTTGCGCAGTGCGTCCGGCCACACGTTCTACCTCTGCTTTAGCAAACGTATAACTTTTGAGCAACTCTTTGGCATTGTTCTGGATATTGTGCCGCATCACCCCCGGAGGAGTGTGGCTTAGCGCATTCGGCATCACACGCACTGTTTTGAGGTCTGGAAGGTAGTAGTGAACGACATCGTTGATTCGGATGGTTTCACGCAAAAGGCCATTGAGCGTTTCCATCCGCAGGTATTCCTTGTTTTCCCGCGCATAATGCTCAATCTTCGAGTACTCGGAACGTTCGTTTCGTGCGTTCTGTGAGAGCGAATGCGATACCACCCCTTTGTAATTCAACTGATGCGCCGCAACCGCCGCCCGATTCAGCCATCCCGCCACCTCATCAGACTCGGCAAACACCTGTTGCGACAACAGGAAAAGCACGCCCCCCAGCACCAACCTCCGGAATCCGGAGGAAAACGCCCTCGGGAATAGTGCTTCTTTTTGCTCGTAAAGCTGCGCATTCTTCATGATGACAACACTCCTTTGTTGTCATAAACCACTGTCTAGGTTAAGCCTCCCCGCATCGTCGATCCATTGATAAGCATTGATGCCGGGCAACATGGGTGCCGCTGGTAAAAACTCCTGGTGCGTCATCAAATATTCGACCGGTATTAACGCCTCTGGATCCAGGCTGTCGGGCGGTGTGGACATTTCCATTGGCTGGGTTGCCGCTAACGAAGCTGTCGTCACCACAAGTTCCTTCACCGCTTCCGAAGAAACCGTTTCCTTTATCGGCGTGTCCTGCAACGCAAACGCCATCCAACCGACAACAGCCGCTCCGGTCACCATCGCGGCCAACGCCCAGGCGCGATAATACGGTCTCGCTTCGGGAAACATTGTCTTGCGCGGCGCAACGGCCTGGGGAACCAATACGGTCGGTTCAGCCGCCAACGCTTCCATTACCCGCGCGGTAAATCCCGCCGACACCGCGCCGCATTGAGCGCCATCGCGTAATGTATCACCAACATGGTGGTATAACGCCCAGGTGTCGCGTCCGGCATCGCTCTTCAGCGCGGCATAGACGGAAGATTCGACGTCCCCATCGGCTTCGCCATCCATCCACTGTGAAATTTTTTCACGCATTGCAGCCTCGTCAGTCAAACGTTTCGTTACCATCTTCGGTTCTCATCAGTGTTCAACAGCGGTTTCAATTCTGCCGCAATCGCTTCACGCGCCCTGAAAATCCTCGAACGCACCGTTCCGATTGGACAATTCATGACTGTAGCGATTTCTTCATAGCTCAGCCCTTCAATTTCTCTCAACAACACCGCAGAACGCAAATCCTGCGGCAACGCCTCCATTGCGCGGTTCACCGTCAGCGCAATCTCTTTGCTCATCAACTCACCCTCCGGTGTCGCGGTGTCGCGCAGCTGCTCTGCCTCCTCAAAGTTTTCTGCATCTTCCACGGTGAAAGCCGCCGATGCCTGAGCGCGGCGACGGGATGACACCAAGTGATTTTTGGCTGTATTGATTCCGATACGATAAAGCCACGTATAAAACGCGCTATCGCCCCGAAAATTCGGTAGCGACCGATAGGCTTTGATAAAGATTTCTTGAGCGACATCTTCCACCTCTACCGGATCGCGTATCAGGCGCGACAACAGCCGCGCCAACCGACGCTGATATTTTGTCACCAGCAACCCAAAAGCTTGCCTGTCGCCTCGCTGTGCGCGTACAACAAGCTGCTGGTCGACTTCACGCTCGCTCATTGGCTTTTGCCCCCCGCCCTCGTATTCTAACGCTCTGCCGCCGCTGCCATTACGAGGTCAGCGCAAACCCAAGACAGCATGGCATGCGTCTCGCCTTTTATGAAAAGACAGGATCCTTTTTAAAAAGTTCTCTGACGTAACCGTTTTTCAGCAACAATTT
>JAISPI010000079.1 GCA_031275075.1 Burkholderiales bacterium
CGCGCTTTTTGCGACGGCGCGTCGTAGAGGACGGTCGGCGTGCTGTTGATCATCTGAAAATCGGCGGCATGAACAGTGGCCGCAACAGTGGCCGTTAATGCGCCAAGCAGGAAGAAAGGAAGGGCATAACGAAACATGGCAATGAACCGGAAACAAGACAAGAAGCAGGATACCGCAATTGCGGGGCTGTGAAAAAGGGCGTCTATGAAAAAGCGGACGTTGCCGTCCGCTTTTTTCGCTTAAAAGGCGCCTTCCGGAAGGATCAGTTGATCGCGCCCGTCGGTGCTTCTTCCAGTTGGGCCTTGGCCGCCAACTGTTGTTGGTAAAGCGCCTCCAGATTTGTCGGCGGCAGGTAAAACGGCGGGAAGCCGGCATGCCCGACAGCGGAAGCGACGGTTTCGCGTGCATACGGGAACAACACCGACGGCAGATGCGTCGCTATCAGCGGTTGCAGCGCCGCTTCCGGCAGGCCGGTGATGTTGAAGATGCCGGCTTGTTTGGCCTCGACCAGCAGCACGGTTTTGTCTTCAATTTTGAATGTCAGCGTTACCGTTAACAGGCTTTCATAGGTGTCATCGGCAATTTTGTTCGCTTCCGCACGCAAACCCATTTCGACGGCCGGCATGGTTTCCTGTTGGAAAAGGAAAATCTGCGGCGCAGCGGGGTTTTCGAGCGACAGATCTTTGACGTAAATTTTCAGAATGCGGATCTGCGCATTGTGTTCTGTTGTGGCCGGTTGAGCCGCGCCGGTGTTTTCTGCCATGGTGGTTATTTCCTCGATTAACGTTGTTTGGCGGGTAAATCAATATTTTACCGGATTTGTGCTTATGCCTGTCCTTTGAGCAACGGCTCCAAGCCGCCCGCCCGGTCGAGCGCCGACAGGTCGTCAAAGCCGCCGACATGGGTGTCGCCGATGAAAATCTGCGGAACGGTGCGGCGGCCGGTTTTGGCGACCATTTCATCACGCAGTTCCGGCGCTTCGTCGATCCGGATTTTGGTGATTTCGGTCACGCCCTTATTTTTCAGCAGCATTTCAGCGCGCTGACAGTACGGGCAAACTGCCGTGGAGTACATCGTAATTTTTACGCTTTCATTTGTCTTGGGATTTTCCATTGGTTTTCTCTGCTTTTTTCGAGGTTTTTTCTGGTGTTTTCTCCGGAGTTTTCTCTACCGGCAGCCCGGCTTCCTTCCAGGCCGCCAGACCACCCTGCAAGTTGTGGATGGACTTGTCCATCTCGGCCAGAATCTTGGCGGCAGCAAGACTTTTTTGTCCGCGATCACAATAGACCAAAATGTTCTTTGGCGATTTCTTGCGTAACTCAGGCAGTTTTCCCCGAAGTTCGGCCAGCGGGATGTTGATCGCCTTGCCGAGGTGCCCTTCTGCATAAGACGCAGCATCGCGTATGTCGAGCACGATAACGCCTCCGGCATTGATCAGCTTTGTGGCTTCCAGCGTCGATACGCCGGCGGCAGGCGAAAAACGGTTCTGGATCTGCGGCCATAAAAAGAGCAATGCCCCCGAACCAACAAATATGATCACCAACATCCAGTTTTTAATGAGAAAATCCAGTAATTCCATGAGGCTGACGTTCCGATGCGCAAAAGACGAATCATAGCGCATCCAGGTTTTCCGCGTCAGAGGGCGTTGTCACCGACGGCAAGCGGCGGTCTCGTGGCCGGACACTGATTTGCGATAATGTTTCATTTGAACTTCCGTTCGTTGTCTTTTTCTCATCCATGATGACCGCCTCTTTTCCTTTGCCGCCGCGACCGGTGGCGTTGATTATCCTCGATGGCTTCGGCGTGCGTGATGATGCCCCCGACAATGCGGTTACGCGTGCCCGGATGCCGTTCTGGCGCAGCCTGCTGGCGCGTTGCCCCCATACGACGCTGCAAACGAGCGCCTTGCGTGTCGGCTTGCCTGAAGGACAAATGGGCAATTCCGAGGTTGGCCATTTAAATATCGGCGCTGGTCGCGTGGTGTGGCAGGAATTGACCCGGATTGATCAGGCGCTGGACGCCTGTAACAAGCGCAAAGCCAACGAGTTGACCGATTCGGCGGCTTTCCAGACGGCCATCGCCGCCGCCCGTCAAAAGGGCGCGACGCTTCACCTCTTTGGTCTGCTGTCTCCGGGCGGTGTACACAGTCACGAAACCCATCTTCAGGCGTTTATCCGGCTGGCGGCGGCGCAGGGTGTGCCGCGTGTTGCCGTTCATGCGTTCCTCGATGGCCGCGACACACCGCCACAGAGCGCCGCTGCCTCGCTGGAGGCGATGCAGGCCGTGTGTGACGATGTTTCGCGGACATCTTCGACACAGGCACGAATCGCGTCGTTGTGCGGCCGTTATTACGCGATGGACCGCGATAAACGCTGGGAGCGCACCGAACGGGCGTACCGGCTGCTGACAGAGGGCGTCGCTGACGCCGATTGCGATGACGCGCAAGCGGGGCTGGTGGCAGCTTACGCGCGTGGCGAAACCGACGAATTTGTGCAACCAACCCGGATAAAGTCGACGACGGACAGCTTCGACCAAGGCATACGCGACGGTGACGTCATCGTTTTTTTGAACTTTCGCGCTGACCGGGCACGGCAACTGACACGAGCGCTTACCGATCCGGCCTTCGATGGCTTCTCGCGCACGGTGATGCCGAAGCTGGCGGCCTTCGTAACGTTGACTTCGTACGGCGAAGCATTCGCGGCGTTGCCGGTGATGTTCCCGCCGCAAGCTATCGACAAGCCGTTGGGCGCTTATGTCGCGCAGCTTGGTCTGAAACAGTTGCGCATCGCCGAGACCGAGAAATACGCGCACGTCACCTATTTCTTCAACGGCGGCGTCGAAACCGTTTCGTCCGGCGAGGACCGGATTCTTGTTCCATCGCCGAAAGTGGCGACCTACGATTTGCAACCG
>JAISPI010000102.1 GCA_031275075.1 Burkholderiales bacterium
CTTGACGGTAATCAGCCCGCGCAATTCCATCGCGTCGTTAACCACCAACACACGTTCGAGCCTGTGCGCGTGCATCAGCTGCTTGGCAGCATCGAGATCAGAACCTTCCTTGACCGTTACCAACCGGTCGTTGGACGTCATGATGTTGGAGACAGGCTGATCGAGGTGCGTTTCAAAACGCAGATCGCGGTTGGTGACGATGCCGACAACGCGGCCATGCTCGACCACCGGCAATCCCGAAAATTTGTGTTTTCGCGTTAATGCCAATACGTCGGCGACCCGCATCTCCGGCGAAATCACGATCGGATCCTTGACGATGCCGCTCTCGAAACGTTTGACCTTGGCCACTTCCGCGGCTTGTTCTTTGGGGGGCATGTTTTTGTGCAGAATGCCGATACCGCCTTCCTGCGCCATGACGATGGCGAGGCGGGCTTCAGTGACGGTGTCCATTGCCGCCGAAACCAGTGGGATGCTGAGAGCGATGTTACGGGTTAGCCGCGTTTTCAGGGAGACTTCGCGGGGAACCACTTCAGAGTGGGCGGGGGTTAAAAGAACGTCGTCAAAAGTTAACGCTTTGTGAATGGTGCGCATAAAAGGCCATGCTCCTCGCAAAAATCAATTATACTTGCCATGACAGCCCAAGCCAAAGCCTGGCGTACAAGGGGGCGTGGTTTTTAATCCAACTTGAGAGCAATGTCATGACTTCCCAATTTTTTTCATTTCATGGTTCGGTGCGCCTGTTGGGGGCCATCTTGGTGTTGGCATTGAGCGCTTCGGTATCCGCGACGCTCTACAAATCGGTCGGCCCTGATGGCAGGGTGACGTATTCTGACAAGCCGCCGATGAATGTCAAGGAAGCCGAAAAAACCGAGAGAATGCGTGATGTGCCGCCGCCGGGCGATCCTGATGCGGCCAAGAAACTGGCGGAACAGGAAGCGGATTTCCAGAAGCGGGTCACCGACCGCCAAACCGGTGAGCAGAAGGCCGCAGATGAGAGAAAAGAGCGAGCCGATTTGTTGCGGCGCTGTCAGGATGCGCGCACTTCGGTTCGACAGTATCGTGACACCGGCATGACGCTTTATCGCGCCGGCGAAAAAGAAGGAGAGCGGGTGGCGCTGGATATGGATACGCGTATGAAAGAGGCAGCGCGTCTCGAAGAAGAAATGAAACAAGCCGGGTGCGAATGATCGGCGCTCGGATGCTTTAAAAAAACAAAGCCCCGCGTTGCGGGGTTTTGTTTTTACAGTGAGCGTGATCAAAACGCCAGCACTACAACGCCTTATTCAAGAGTCGAGAGCATTTTTTAAAAAGTTTTGCAAAAGGCTGTAAACAGTACGTCCTTGAGCATTCTAGCAATGTTGCGCTAATTTTATCTGCCCGATGGTTGTATTCATTTCACGATGACGGGTGATGACTTGATAGTTCTGCCGGAACAGCGCGGACAAGCGTTCGACCAAGTAAACCGAGCGATGCCGACCGCCGGTGCAGCCGATGGCAACGGTCAAATAATTTCGGTTGTCGCGCACATAAGCGGGCAACCAGTTTGAAACGAAAAGGTAGATGTCGTTAAGCATCCGTTCAGCTTCCGGCGAGGCTTCGAGAAATGCGGCGACCGGCGCGTCGCGACCGGTGAGCGGCGCGAGTTCCGGTTCGTAATGAGGATTGGGAAGACAACGCACGTCGAATACCAGATCGGCATCGAGCGGCACACCGTGTTTGAAGCCGAACGACTCGAAGACCAGCGACAGGCGCGAAGCATCGACGCCGACAAATTCTTTGATCCAGGCGCGTAACGCCGCTGCTGGCAAATCGCTGGTGTCGAACGCGAAAGCGATCTCGCGCAAGCCGGCGACGCACTGGCGCTCGTCTTCAATCGCTTCGGTTAACGTGCGTTCGTCAGTGGAAAACGGATGACGGCGGCGGGTTTCGGAAAAGCGTTTGACCAGCGTATCCGTCTTGGCATCAAAAAAAAGAAAGCGCACGTTCCAACCGGCCTCGCGCAATACCTTAAGGGTTTCATCAAGCTGCGGAAAACCCGGCGCAGTTTTGGCATCGAGGGTGATTGCCAAGCGTGTCTGGCCGGTGTTGCCGAGAAAGGAGACGGTATCTTTCAACAATGGCAGCGGCAGATTGCTGACGGCGTAGTAGCCGGAATCTTCCAGCGCAGTCAATGCGACGTTTTTACCAGAGCCGGAAACGCCGCTGATAAGCAAAAGATCCATGGTTTCAGGATTCGGATTGCTGTAATGCCAGACGATGACGCTCGATAAACTCCTTGGTGCTGTCGATGCCGCGCTGATTCAAAACAAAATTGCGCACAGCCGCTTCAACCAGTACCGCAAGGTTACGTCCGGCGGCGACCGGTATGATGACCTTGCGAATCGGAACGTCAAGGATGTCCTGATACGACGCATCGACACCGAGTCGGTCGAGTTTGTCGAAGGCTTCATGGTTGTGATCTTCGAGATGGACGATCAGGCGCAACAATTTGTGCGGTCGCACGGCGGTTTCGCCGAAGATCTGCCGGATATTGAGAACACCAATACCGCGTACTTCGAGAAAATCGCGCAACAAAGGCGGGCAACGACCTTCGATCGTATCCGGCGAGATGCGATGCAACTCGACAATGTCGTCAGCAACCAAGCCATTGCCGCGGGTGATTAATTCCAGCGCCAGTTCGCTCTTGCCGATGGCCGAAGCGCCGGTGATTAACACCCCCATTTCGAGCACGTCGAGAAAGACGCCGTGAACTGTGATGTGTTCGGCCAGTTCGCGCAACAGGTAAAGGCGCAATACGTCGACGACGTAAGGAGAAGGGCGTTTCGAGACCAGCAGCGGGACATGGTGTTCGTTACAGTAACGGCTAAGCAGCGGCAGTAACGTTTCGTTGTTGGCGACAACGATAGTGAACAATTCTTTAGAGGCGAAGAGCCGCGCCATCGCTTGCTCGCGGCGCTCTTCGCTCAAGCCTTCGAGATAAGAGCTTTCGGCAGTGCCCAGTACTTGCAGGTGAAACGTGTGAATCAGGTTCAAGTGGCCGACCAGACTGGTGGTGGGATGCTGGATTTCTTCACCTTCCAGCAGACGATACGCGCCCGCCTGCCCGGCCACCCAATCCAGTTGCAAACGGTCTTTATTG
>JAISPI010000114.1 GCA_031275075.1 Burkholderiales bacterium
TGTCTGGCGTCATTTCTGCTGATCACAACGTTTTTCTATACGCAATCGCCAGTGGCTTTATTGACCTCGTTGCTGGCGTTTTTCGCGTTGGGCGGCGCGCTTGATGCAATCTTCCTGCCGGGTGCTTCGCTTGAAAGCGCGCATATTCGGCGGACGATGAAACGTTTTTCGATTCTGGTGTTGCAGGGGATTCCGATCGCGTTGTTGCTTTTCATGCTGTTCCCACGGTTGTCGGCACCGCTGTGGGGATTGCCGCAGATGCAAGTAGCACAGACCGGCTTGTCGGAAAGCATGGGGCCGCTCGATATCTCCGAACTGTCGTTGTCCGACGCGATCGCTTTCCGGGTCGATTTCGAAGGGCCACCGCCGCCCAATGCGCAACGTTACTGGCGCGGCCCAGTGTTTTCTTTTTACGATGGCGTGAGTTGGCGACCGGGGATGACAGTGATGGCAAGGCCTGAACCGGCAACGCTAGATGAAACGGAAATTCGCTACACCGTGGTACTGGAGCCGCATTATCGGCAATGGCTTTTTGCGTTGGAATTGCCGTCTCAGTTGCCGCAACGGCTCAGCGGTGACGCCAACGAAATCAGTCGGCGCTTTGCGTATCTGACGGCAACACAGCAATTGTTGTCGGTGGTACCGGTCAGTCAGTCGTTGCGTTATACACAAACATCGGTGTTGCGTTCTCATCATCCGGCATTACAAAGCGAGGCCGCACAAAATCTGCGCTTGCCGCGAGACAGCAATCCAAAAACGCGCGAGTTGGCGCAGCAGTTGCGGCGTGAGGGCTCGACGCCGCAAGAGTACGTACAGGCGGTGTTGAACTATTTTCACAACGAACCATTTTCATATACGTTATTTCCGGAATACATCGAAAAAAATCCGATCGACGGATTTTTGTTCGAAACACGCGCCGGTTTTTGTGAACACTACGCGACGGCATTCGTGGTGTTGATGCGGGCGGCGCAGGTGCCGGCACGGGTAGTGACCGGCTATCAGGGCGGTGAAATCAACCCGCAAGGTGGCTATCTGATCGTTCGCCAATCGGACGCCCATGCCTGGGCGGAGGTATTGATCGACGGTGAGTGGTTGCGCGTCGATCCTACGGCGGCAGTGGCACCGGACAGGATCGAATATGGTTTGGGTCGGGCGCTGCCCAACGAAGCGCGGGTACCGACATTTGCGCGGCTCGACGCCGGTTGGCTCAAAGCGTTGGCGCTCAATTGGGACGCGCTCAAACATGCGTGGACGCGTCATGTGGTCGAATTTGATTACAAACGGCAACGGGAATTGTGGCGCGATTGGCGTATCGACGGTGCGCTGTGGAAAGTGGTGGGAATGTTGACCGGCTTGGCGATCATCTGGATCGGTGTGCTGGCTTTGTTTTTGGCGTGGAGGACACGCCGAGGTGAACCGGCGCAGATATTGTGGCGGACATTGTGCGCGCGGCTGGCTCGAGCCGGTTTACCGCGTGAAATGGACGAAGGGCCATTGAACTACCTGGCGCGGGCAGGAGACCGTTGGCCGACATGGCGTGCGACGTTAACGCGAATGGCGCAGGCGTATGTGGTGTTGCGCTACGCAGCGCCGACGATACGCCAGCGCAACCTGGCATTGCGGCAATTACGTCAGGGGCTTAGAACATTACCGGAAGCGCAGCGATTACGTTCTTTATAGGCTTTTCGCCTTGGTTTTTACCAACGGGAAGTCGTGCATTTGCGCTTTGCCCTATTAGAGCAGATTTGATTTTATCGTGCACACATCTTTGTTAGATGTGACTTGAGTGTTTTCTGTGAACGGCTTACTCTCCGATAATTTTAACAAGCACCCGCTTGTCGCGCATGCCGTCAAACTCGCCGTAAAATATTTGCTCCCAGGTTCCAAAATCGAGTTTGCCATTTGTGATCGCAACGACAACTTCGCGCCCCATCACAGTGCGTTTCAGGTGCGCGTCGGCGTTGTCTTCATAGCCGTTATGATCGTATTGATCATGAGGTTTTTCCGGCGCAAGCTTTTCCAGCCAACGCTCGAAGTCACGGTGCAAACCGCTCTCATCGTCATTGATAAAAACGCTCGCCGTGATGTGCATGGCGTTTACAAGGCACAGACCTTCACGTATGCCGCTCTCGGTGAGCGAGGCTCTGACCTGCGGCGTGATGTTGACCAGCGCACGACGGGTTTTGGTATGAATGTGCAGTTCTTTTTTGTATGACTTCATGAATGGGCTCCCTATTCTGAGGCGCAATGAGAAAAAAGGGTTTAAGACTCGTTCAGAAAATCCTCAAGGACGCGGCGGTCGCGTTTGGTTGGGCGCCCTGGAAAACGCGGCGCTGACAGGGTGCGCTGCTGCTCAAGCAGCGTTTGTCTGGCAGCGAGACTGGCAGCAGTTTCTTCATAAAGCGCAGAGGCTAACGGTGCCGACAAACGCCGGTCACTGAGCGCGCGAACGGTGAAAGTCCATGTCAATCCCTCTTTGCGAACCGTCAGTGTGTCTCCGGCGCGTAAAGTGCGGGACGGTTTGATCCGCTCATCGTCGAGCCGCACATGGCCTTTGTCGATGGCTTCGACAGCCAAGCCGCGGGTTTTGAAAAAACGGGCTGCCCACAGCCATTTATCAACCCGTACTGCGGCGATGGCAGTATCTTCGGCAGACAAAGCGGCAGCACGGGAAGACATGTGTTTACACAGAGGCCAGACGGGTTTTATAAAGCGTCAGCGGCAGTGCTGTGTTTTTATCAAATGCCGCACCGGAATCAATCCCCAGCCGGGCGATGGTTTCGGCGCTGTCGACGTGCGGATACACCGCGCTCATCGCGCCAAGGGCGAAATCCCGCCCCGAACCAGCTGCCCAAAAGCGGGTGTATTCAAACACTTCGCGCATTGAGTAAATGCCGAAAATGCCTTGTGCGTTGGCGATCAACGCAGTCATCTGGCTCGATTCGTAAGGATCATCATCTTCTTCTTTCGGATTCAGAAAATGCAGTTCTTTCAACTGCGGGTGCAGTTTACGAAAACTTTCAAAGATTGCCATCTTGTTCGAAAGATCAAGCGGATTTTGTGTCAGCAGGCTTTCGAAAACCAACTGATGCGCGGCCGAACCGCACAGTGCGATATAGCTGCCGTGGTGATACAGAATTTTTTCGTAGCTTTGATCATAGGGGGCTGCCAGCTTGGTATCACCAAAAGTGGTAAGCGAATCGGCAGCGATAACAACTTCGTCGTTCTTGCGTACAACAACCAATGTGGTCATGAAAATAATCTCGTTCGTAAAGACGCCAAGCGTCGGGAAAAGGCGCAATTATACGCGCCTGCCTCTGTCATATTACGTGATGTCAAAAGGGGCTGGTAACGAGATGACACGGGGAATGGCATTTTGGTTCCAGTGAGCAATTGCCCAGTCCCAGAACGCGCCAAGCGATGAGAACGATTGCGACGGCTGCGGTTGCGCCAGAAAACGCCAGGCAGCGGACAATGCGGGCAGCGGATTTTCCGGCAATGCCGGCGCCCGCGTTTGTTTGGACAATTTTTGCCCTTCCGGGGTGGCGGCGATTGGAATGTGTAAATACCTGGGGGGAGGGTGGCCGAGGCATTCATAGAGCCACAAATGGCGCGGCGTCAACGCCAGCAGGTCGGCGCCGCGCACGATATCGGTGATGCCCTGATCAATATCATCGACGACAACAGCCAAATGGTAAGCATAAAAACCGTCGCGGCGTTTCAGGATGAAGTCGCCGCACTCGCTGAGCAAGTGTTGGGTTTGCTCGCCTTGCACGCGATCAGTGAAAAAGCGCGGCGTTTCAGGGACGCGCAGCCGCCAGGCGAAGGTTTCATGGTTTTTGAAGGGGATTGCCGTGCCGGACGCAGGGCGGCAGCTTCCGGGATAAACGCGTTCGCCGGACGCGCCGAGCGGTGCGTGTTGTAAATGTTGGCGGCTACAAGAACAGGGGTAGACCAGCCCTTTGTCGATCAAAGTATTGAGTGCATGCTGGTATTGGGTGCCGCGCGTTGATTGTCGCGGTGTTTCTGCGTCCCAGTGGAAGCCATATCGGCGCAACGTTTGAAAAATGTCTTCAGCGGCGCCGGGTACTTCACGATCGCTGTCAACATCCTCGATGCGCACAAACCATTGGCCATGAACTTGTCTGGCGTCACAGTAACTCGCCAGCGCCGCCAACAGCGAACCGAAGTGCAACGGGCCGGTTGGCGACGGGGCAAAGCGTCCGCGATAAAGACTGCCGGAATGGCGGGGCGGAAGCGAAGAAAAAGCATGAGCAGGCATTCCTGCATTTTATGCTGAAAAACACGATCAGGAAAAACGGCGCAGAGCGGTGAAGGCAAGCAGTCCCAACAATCCGGTTAAAAGCGTCAGTCCTTTGCTGTCGAGCGCCGGAACGGATGCGGTAGCGGAAAGGTTTCCTTTCTGCGATTGCAAAAACCAGCCGTTGCCGACTTTGACGAGATGGTATTCGTAAGCGCCTGCGATGACGGGATGAGCAAGTGTGAACACGGCATCGGAAACACCCTGGACTTGTACAATTTGAATACCGTCACCGGCGGTCAACGCGCCTGAACCGCCTGCGTTTTGAATATCAAGCGTTACCGTACCATCTGTATTACCTTCGATAACAAGCCGGTCGGTCGTTGTGGGGACAGCGCCATCGTCGAGCGTGGAGTTCATGACTATCGTACTTCCGTTATTGGCCGTATAGTTTTGAATGACAGTCAGAGTCGTGAAGGCGGATTCTATCGGCGGCGAAAAAAGAATATGGCTGTTGTCCTGTGTCAATCCGGTGACGACGGAGTCACCAGTCATCGTCCACTGTGTATTGCTTTCCAGCGTAAGGTTCGATGTGCTTGTTTCATCGACATTTGCCGTGCCGGACAGTTGACTGGCGTTTTTGGCGGTCATGTCGAGCGCGCTGGCAATCGTGTTTTGTCTTACGTCGATAAAGACGCCGGAGTTGTTGACAAGCGTGGTACGGTCGAGTGTCAATGCGATTGCGCTGCCTCTGACCAAAATACCGTGCAGGTTGCTGGTCAACGTGCTGTTGCTGACTTGAATCGTACTGTTGGACGGAACGACAGCCCAGGACTGGATGGCGGCTGCGCTTGTGTTTCCGATGACGTTCCAGGTACCGTTGTTGACGGAGACCGTTCCGCCGTTATTGATGGCCAAGCCAAGTGCTGTTTTCGCTGAAACAGTGACATCGGAAGAACCTTGCAACAGGGTTTGCCCATTTTCGGAAGCGGCTGCGCCATAGGCGGTACCGTTATCGGACTGAACGTGAAAATGAGTCATGTCGCCGGTGACGGTGATGATGCCGCTGTCTGATCTGCTGCCCCATGCGCTGGTGTCGTTTTTGGCGGTAACTGTTCCTGTAACGTTGTTAGCCGTTATCTGGCCGGCAGCATCCGTGTAGAGTCCAAGAGCAGCATTCCCTGCGACGGTCATCGCTACCGTACCGGTTGCCGTGATTTGTCCATCTCTCTGCGCCCAGAGAGCTCCTTGATTCTGCCCCCATGCAGCATCGATTCCGTCCATCGTAATCGTGGCGTTTTCCACCGACAGGTGTCCGCGATCGTCCGCAAACAATCCCAAACCGTTGGTTCCGTTGGCGTGGGTATGGATAAACGTATTTCCCGTTAAAGTGATCGAGCTGTCGGTTGTTGCATAAACGCCAATAGGTCTGTCTGATTTGGCGTCTATCGACAGATTGGCGGCTGTGATTGAAGGGCGAAAGGCGCCGTTGAGAGTTACTGCGGAAAGTCCGGTAGCACTGATAATTTCGGCAGACGCGCCATATCCTTCGGCTTGAATGATGGAGCCGGTTCCGAGATCGATACTGCCGCCATTTCTGCTGTTGACGACACCGACAGCGCCACTTTTAAGATTGATGGCGGTGATTCCGCCGCCGCCAGTGACGATGATTCCTTTGGGCTGTCCACCGGAAGTGCCGTCGGCTTCCAGCGCGGAAGTTGAATAGCCGGAGACGGTGACTGTATCGCCACTATCCATTTGACGAGGCGGAACGGTGCCTGTGATAGTGGCGGTGTAGTCGGTCGCTATCGCCGCAGTGGCGACGAGAGCGACGGCGGCAAACACTGCGCTGATCTGTAAACGCTTGAAAATTTTCATTGCTAAGCTCCACCAAAATTTGATTTCATGCTTGTTTCCTGTCCTGAATCCGGTCAGAAAAAACGAAGCCGCGCGATGAAAGCGAGTAGTCTATCAACCCGACCAGGAGAGTGTTGGCGCGGAAAGGAATACGCAAACAGAACGCGGCTCTATTTTTGTCAGAGCCACGTATTTTAAGTTCCGTAAAAAGCGGTAAAACTTTTTTGGAATTTAGATAGAGATAACAGATTTCCCTCTACTCTCTCCCTTGGGGAGAGAAGTTGGGAGAGAGGGCTTTTGTTACATCAGAAAGATTGTTTCGGTGTTGTGCGACGTTGGGTTGTCGCAGTTCGTTTCACTCGAAGGCGACCTATCCCATCGCATTTGCGGGAAGCAAACCCCGTCAACTTCGTCGACGCCTCCTCTATAAAAGGGGCGTCGAGGCGGTGGCGAGGAATGAATTACGGCGCGGTCGCTGCGACGATTTTGGAAGATGTTTCCTGAATCTCGTAACGTTTCATTGCGGCGGCAACGGCGTTCGGATATTCAGCGCGCCCCAAGCTGCCGTTATAACGGCCAAGCGCGCGAAAGAGGTCGCCTTTTTCGATGTCGAGATAATGTCGCAGAATCACGCAGCCGTAACGCAGGTTGGTGCGCAGATGGAAAAGATTATGTTCTTCGTTGCCGATCAATTTGACCCAGAACGGCATGACTTGCATATAGCCGCGCGCGCCTGCAACTGAAACAGCGTATTTTTTGAAGCCGCTTTCATGGTGAATGACGCCGAGCAGAAGTTGCAAATCGAGGCCGGCACGGATACCTTCATAATGAATGGTGGCGAGTAACTCATGGCGCTCACGTTCATCAGGCATGCGTCTGGCGAGCTTTGGCGAAATCGCGGTAATCCAAGCCTGCACTTCAGGCTGACTGAGGTAATCGCTTGGAACGGGACGGTCGGACAACGAGCGTTGCAAACCGGCAACGACGGAAGGCGCTAACCCTTCTTCAATCTGGGCGCCGGCGTAGACTTGAGAGGCGAACAGGAAAACGCCGCTTGCCAACAAAACGGCGAGCGGACGAAAATGCCGACGAAAAAGTCGACAAAAAAGCGAACGGAAGGACATTTCTTTCATATCACTGACCAGATTAACAGGCTTCGGCCAGTTTTTGCCGAATGAACGCGACGATGTTCTCGATGGGAATGGCAGTTGTGTCATTTTCTCCATCGTTTTTCGCCGTCATGCGGCGCGGCTGGTATTCAAAGGTGCCAGCTTTCAGGCCGCGCTCACCGATGGTGATCCTGTGCGGGATGCCGATCAGTTCCAGATCGGCAAACATCACGCCGGGTCGTTCGCCGCGGTCGTCGAGCAACACGTCGATGCCTTCGCCGGTAAGTGTTTCGTAAAGCTGGTCGGCAGCAGCGCGTACCGCTTCGTTGCGGTCGTAACCGACCGGCGCGAGCGCAACGGTGAATGGCGCCATCGCCTGCGGCCAAATGATGCCGCGTTCGTCGTGATGTTGTTCAATAGCAGCAGCGACGATTCGGGTAACGCCGATACCGTAGCAGCCCATTTCCGTTACTTTCGATTCGCCCTGTGCATCGAGGTACGTGGCACCCATTGCTTCGGCGTAAACGTTGCCCAGCGCGAAAACGTGACCGACTTCGATACCGCGCAAGAGGGCCAGCGTGCCTTTGCCGTCGGGTGAAGGATCGCCAGCAACGATGTTGCGCAGGTCGGCCACAGCGTCGGGTTCGCGCACGTCGCGTCCGAAATTGACGCTGCGCAAGTGAAATCCTTCCTCGTTGGCGCCACAAACGAAGTCACTCATTACGGCGACCGAATGATCGACGATCAGCGGTATGGTTTTCGGAAGATTGACCGGCCCCAGATAGCCGGGGACGCACCCCATTGCCTCAACAATTTCGGCGTCCGACGCCCAGCGCCAGCCGACGAAGCCAGGCAGCTTGCCGACTTTGACTTCGTTCATCGAATGGTCGCCACGGATCAGCAACATGTGCATTTTTTCATCGGCAACAACCATCAAACATTTCGCCGTTCGTTTGAGCGGTAAGCCAATCAGTTGGGCGACGGCTTCACAGGCCGTCATCTCCGGCGTGGCAACTTTTGCCATCGTTTCCGAAGCAGCAGGGCGCGACTCTTTCGGCGCAACGGCTTCGGCCAGTTCGATATTGGCGGCGTAATCGGAGTCGGGGCAATAAGCGATCAAATCTTCGCCGGAGTCAGCCAACACCTGAAATTCATGCGACGCGACGCCGCCGATCGCGCCGTTGTCCGCAGCCACTGCGCGGAAGGCAAGGCCGAGCCGTGTGAAGATGCGCGCATAGGTGTCGTACATGGCTCGATACGAGCGCAACATACCGGCTTCGTCAGCATCAAACGAATAGGCGTCTTTCATGATGAATTCACGCGCCCGCATGACGCCAAAGCGAGGCCGGATTTCATCACGGAACTTGGTTTGAATTTGGTACAGATTAACCGGCAACTGACGATAGCTGCGCACATCCTTGCGAACGATGTCGGTAATGACTTCCTCGTGCGTTGGACCGAACAGAAAATCGCGTTCATGGCGGTCGCGGATTTTGAGCAGTTGCGGGCCGAATTTGTCCCAGCGTCCGGTTTCCTGCCACAGTTCGGCAGGTACGACATTGGGCATCAGCAATTCAATCGCGCCGGCACGGTTCATTTCTTCACGAATGACGGTCTCCACTTTACGCAGCGTGATAAGCCCCAACGGCAACCAACTGTAAATGCCGGACGAAGCTTTTTTGATCAATCCGGCACGCAGCATCAGCTTCTGACTGGTGATGTCGGCTTCAGCCGGGGCTTCCTTGAGCGTTGGCAGATAAAAGCGGGAAAGGCGCATGATGGATAGCGGGAAGAATAGGGGGAGGAAGTCTATAACGTAGCATCGTGCCGTTTGACACTTTCGAGAATTTCTTTGTGCGCTTCTTCGACTTCGACCCAACTGCCGACACGCACCCACTTGCCGGGTTCGAGATCTTTGTAATGCTCGAAAAAGTGCGAGATTTGTTGAAGCTGAGATTCCGGTAAATCGCGCGGAGAATGAACGTTGCGATAGAACGAAGAAAGTTTGTCGATTGGCACGGCGAGAATTTTGGCGTCGCCACCCATCTCATCATCGAGGCGCAACATGCCGATAGGACGGCAGCGTACAACCACACCGGTAATCAGCGGCACCGGCGAAAGCACGAGCACATCGCAAGGATCGCCATCGTCCGACAAAGTTTTCGGAATGTACCCATAATTGCACGGGTAATGCATCGACGTGGACATGAAGCGGTCGACGAAAACAGCGCCTGTTTCCTTATCGACTTCATACTTGATCGGGTCGCCGCGCATCGGTATTTCGATGATGACGTTGCAATCGTTGGGAACGTCGTGACCGGCAGGAACGCGGGCTAAAGCCATGATAAGGCTCCTAAAAGGCTAGAGTGAACTGTATATTATACCGCACTGACTCAAGCCCTCACAGGACACATTATGGTTGCAAATACGCGCGCTTGACTTCTTCGGCGAGGATTTTCAAACCACGTTCAATTACTGCTGGTTCGGGAACAATATTCATCCTCAGGCATTGCCGCGTGTGATCCCAAGGCTGCTGTAATCCGGGGAAGAAATAACTTCCGGGAACCATCAGAACACCGCGTTGTTTCAGGCGGTTGTAAAGTTCCAGATCGTCGATAGGCAGATCGGGAAACCACAGCCACAGGAAAAAGGCGCCTTCGGGTTTGTGGACGCGACAAAGTTCTTCGGGAAGATGACGACGCAGAATTTCGAGGGTTTGTGTTGCGCGTTCGTGGTAAAAGGGCTGGATCACGTCATTGCACAGCCGTTGCAAATCGTTGCGCCGGATCATTTCGTTCAGCAGCACCGGCCCCATGCTGCCGGGAGCGAGGCTGATGATGCCGTTCATGTTGCCGATGGCGGTCGCGATTTCCGGACGGGCGACGACGATGCCACAGCGTGTGCCGGGCAGTCCGAGTTTGGACAGACTCATGCACAGCACGGTATTGTCGTTCCAGATCGGTGTGGCATCGGTAAAAGCGATGCCGGGGAAAGGGGTGCCGTAAGCGCTGTCGATCAGCAAAGGGATACCCCGTTCGCGGGCAATGTGATCGAGACGCTGCAATTCGTCGTCGGTCAGCACATTGCCGGTCGGATTGGTAGGCCGCGAGACGCAGATGGCGCCGATGTCGTCATCGATGGGTAACGCGGAAAAATCAATGCGGTATTTGAACAAACCGTTAGGAAGATGCTCAATCTCGGGCTTGCCGGCGACAAACAAATGGGCGTCGATTCCGGCGTCGGTATAGCCGATGTATTCGGGCGCCAGCGGCAACAGAATTTTTCGCTTGCGACCATCTTCATAGCGGCCGCCGAACAAGTTGAAGAGGTAGAAGAACGCGCTCTGACTGCCGTTGGTCAGCGCGATATGATCGGCGCTGACATCCCAACCCAACTGGGAACGAAACATGGCCGCAAGTGTTTCACACAAATCGTCGTTGCCGCGAGGCCCGTCGTAATTGCAGATGGCGCTGGTCAATTGTCCATCGGCCAGCAGCGACTCGCACAGGCTCTGGTAATAGTTGATCATCGCCGGAATTTGCGCCGGATTGCCGCCGCCGAGCATGATGGCGCCCGGCGTGCGCAAACCGTCATTGAGATCGTTCATCAACAGGGTAATGCCGGCGTGTCGCGCGAATTTTTGGCCAAAAGCAGAAATCATTGTTAATACGCTATCTAACTTTATAAAATTGCATTGTGCCGTAAAGACAGATTAGATACCAAACCTGACAGACTTTGCGGTAAGCTGTTGCTTGTTTTTTGGACAGAACGCCACATGACCGAACACAAACCGCTACCACCGCCTGCCGCTGAAAATTCCGGCATCCGGTCGGGGACAGCAGCGTTCATCCGCGTACAAATTGCGCTTTTTCTTGGTGGTTTTTCGACATTCTCGCTGGTGTACTGCGTGCAGCCGTTGTTGCCGCTTTTTTCTCATGATTATGGCATTTCTCCGGCGCAGGCGAGTGTTGTGTTGTCAACGACGACCGGCACCATGTCGGTGATGCTGATCATTGCCAGCATAGTGTCGGATCGCTTTGGCCGACGCAACATCATGCTTTTTTCATTGCTGGCTGCCGCGCTGCTGATGGTGGCGTGTGCTGTGGTCACCCATTTTCACGCGTTGATCGTTTTACGAACCTTGCAAGGCGTTGCGTTGGCCGGATTGCCGGCGGTAGCGATGGCGTATCTTGCCGAGGAGATCGAATTTTC
>JAISPI010000134.1 GCA_031275075.1 Burkholderiales bacterium
CGGATGCCTCATCGAATGTCCGGCGCACGACGGGATGCGCGCCGAAGCCGCCCATCATCCCGATAGATTGTGAACCTTGTCCCGGAAAAACAAACGCGATTTTCATCCGCTCTCCTGTCCCCAGCGTCCTATCCCCAGCGTACCAGGCTTGCGCCCCAGGTAAAACCTGCGCCGACCGCCGCCAACGCCAGCAACTGCCCCGGCTTGAAACAGCCTTGGCGCACGCCATAATCAATCGCCAACGGAATCGAAGCCGCCGAGGTATTGGCTTGTCCCGCTACCGTATGAATCACTTTTTCCGGCGGCACTTCCAATTTTTTCGCCGTCGCATCCATGATTCGCGCATTGGCCTGATGCGGCACCAGCCAGTCGATGTCTTCAGGCTGTAATCCGTTGTGCGCCAGTGCTTCCAAAGTACTTTCCGCCAACACCCGCACCGCAAAACGGAACACCGCGCCGCCGTCCATATGAATGTACGGAGAGCCATGAATTCGCCCGTCCCGAATTTGTCCGGGAGCGTTCAGGATGTGACGATGCCGCCCTTCCGAATGCAGATGTGTCGATAAAATTCCGGGCGTTGCCGACGCCTGTAAGACCAGCGCCCCCGCGCCGTCACCGAACAGAACGCATGTGCCACGATGGTTCCAGTCAAGAATCCGGGTCATGGTTTCGGCGCCAACGACCAATGCATTTTTTGCCATCCCGGATACGATCATCCGATCCGCTGTCGCCAGCGCAAACAGGAAGCCGCTGCACACTGCCTGCACATCAAACGCGGCGCTGCCGTTGTGAACGCCCAGCTTGTCTTGCAAAATGCAGGCCGTTGAGGGGAACAACATGTCGGGCGTCGTCGTTGCGACGACGATCAAATCAATATCGTCTGCCGTCAGCCCGGCGCTTGCCAGCGCCCGCTGCGAAGCGATCAGCGCCAGATCCGAAGTTTCCTGTTCGGGCGCCGCCATGTGACGCTGCTGGATGCCGGTACGCGTCCGAATCCATTCGTCGTCGGTATCAAGTGTTTTAGACAGATCGTCGTTGGTTACGATCTTTTCGGGCAGATAACTGCCTGTTCCGATAATTCGGCTGTATTTCATCATCACTCAGCAAAAGGAAATGGCTATACAACGTACCGGCAAACACCGGACGTCCGACTCAAGCGCTGGCCTGATCGACATCAAGCGACTTCACCACCGGCAATTTCGCCGAAACCGCCTCGATGCGTTGCGCGATGCGATCTAGCATACCATGCGCGACTTCCTGATACGCCTTCCGCAACGCATATTCGAACGCCAGTTCGTCCGCCGAGCCGTGGCTCTTGACAACAACTCCGCGCAACCCGATCAGCGTCGCCCCGTTGAAGCGCCGTGGGTCGAGCCGCGATTTGAACGATTTCAGCACGCGATACGACAACAGCGCCGCCAGTTTGGTTCGCCAGTTGCGTGAATATTCGTCTTTTAAAAATTGATAAAGCATTTGAACGAGGCCCTCGGAAGTTTTGAGCGCCACGTTACCGACGAAGCCATCGCAAACCACAACATCCGTAGTGCCTTTGTAAATATCGTCACCCTCGATATTGCCGTAGAAATTCAGCCCGGAACATTTCAACAATTCAGCGGCTTCCCTGACCACCTCGTTGCCTTTGGTTTCTTCTTCGCCGACGTTAAGCAGGCCGACCGTTGGGTTCTCACGCCCCTCAATCGCCGTGGTCAGCGCACTTCCCATGATCGCAAATTGCAGCAACTGTTCGGACGAACAGTTCACGTTGGCGCCGAGATCAAGAACCGTCGAAACGCCGTGTGTATTCGGTAACTGGGTGGCAATCGCCGGCCGGTCGATGCCGGGCAGCGTTTTCAGTACAAACTTGCCGATCGCCATCAAGGCGCCGGTGTTTCCCGCCGACACGCAAGCCTGCGCTTCGCCGCTCTTGATCAGGTCAATGGCCACCCGCATCGACGAATCTTTTTTACGGCGCAACGCATCGGCCGGCGGCTCGTGCATTTCGACGACCTCGCTGGCAGTGCGCACTTTGATACGCGCGCGCAATGCTTTGTCTTCCGACGCCAGTGCTGCTTCCAGCGGTCCGGCAAGACCCACCATTACTACCTGCGCCTCCGGCACTGCGGCCAGAAAACTCAACACGGCGGGTACCGTCACCGATAAACCGTGGTCCCCCCCCATGGCGTCCACTGCAATGGTTACGCGCATATCGATTGCTCTAGTGATTATAAAGAAAAAGGCGCAGCAACTTTCCCGTTACGCGCCTCACTCGTCCGTCCCTTTTCCGAACCTTGTATTTTCACGATGTTCCCAAGACCACAGCCCCATCCGACGATCGGACGAACGCTGTGCGCCGTTTAAATTTTACTCGTCGGCCTTGGTCTTGACCACTTTCTTGCCGCGGTAAAAACCGTTGGGCGTGATGTGATGACGGCGATGTGTTTCGCCGGTCACCGGATCCGTCGATAACGGCGGATTGGTCAGAAAATCGTGCGCCCGGTGCATGCCACGCTTGGACGGCGATTTCTTGTTTTGCTGAACTGCCATAATTTCTTTCTCCTCAACCCAAAAAACGGCACACTTAACGTGCCCCAACTCTTTCGATACTCTTCCGTGCTATGCGATCTTACGTTCCGGTTTCACAATCTGTTTCGTGTTTCGGAACAAACGGCAACGTCAACAGCAACTCGTCCTCGACCAATGCCAGCACTTCCAATGCCTTCGAGCCCAAAATTACTTCCTGCTCGACTTCATCATCCAACTCCGCCAACGCTTCCGGCGTCGGCGCCACCAATACCACGGTACGCTGCGCTACCGGCCACTTCAACGGTTGCAGGCAACGCTGGCAAACCAGCGGAAAGGTTCCCTCAACGGCGATCTCCAATGCTGGCCGACCCATCGCGTCATGCACCCCACGCACCTGCCAAGCCAACATTCCGGCCTCGGCGGGATCCATCGTCTCCGGCAATCGGTCAAAAAGCCGTTCTAACCTCGCAATCGGCACTTCACCCGAACAAGCGTCGCCCGTTTCGATGAAACGGAATGCGTCGATCTTGGGCAAAACTTCGTTTGTCATGGTTCCCGGCTCTTTCGCCTTGTAGCGTTTTTCTATACCTTGTGGCACCAAGCTTCCCTGCACACAACCCCGAAGCGCCCAAACACCATAAAAACAACGCAAATTCTACGCGAAACCGGTTGATTATAAATGAAATCACCCCTTGTTTTCAAATCTCAAGGACAGGAAACGACGTTTCCCCGTCAAGGCATCTTCCGCTACAGGCTACGCTGTGAACGGTGCGCCTGCCAGCCGGCGGCAAGAAACCGTAAAGGACTGAACGCCACAACCAGCCGATGCGAGCCTTCTGGTACGCACATCGTCCGGAACATGCCGTTACCGCGTAACAGTGGAATTTCCTCATCGCCGATCCGGGCATACCAGCCGGGCATGTGAATTTCGTTCAGCACAAGCCAAGTAGGCATTTCGCCGATGTATTCAATCGTAATCACATTAGGGGTGTACTTCACCGCTTCGATATGGAGCTTACCCGCGTCCATCGCCCGGCAAGCGGTTTTTTCGGTTTCTCCGGCAGGCAACCACAGCGTTTGGCTGAAATCGGTAAGGCGAAATGTTTCGGGTGGAGGAAGGTCGCCTTCGTGGACGCGCACTTCGGTCGGATTGAGAATGCGCGGCAATACCGATGGCCGGTATTTCGTTTCAATACCATTGGCATCGCTGCTTATGATCGCGCGCAAACCGAGCAAATCAAAGGCACGCGCCGAAAAGTCCGGCGCCCAGTCTGTAAACATCCGCTGCTCCACAGAGTTAAGCGGGAACGTACTTACTCCAAACATACGAGCGTATCGACCGTAAAGCATCGGGTTATAGCCGGAGGTATTGCCGATGCCAAAAACGCTGGCGCCATTGATTAACGGATGCAATCCGAACAACTCCACGCGTTCAGGAATTGGCTGGTTGGCGACAATACCACCGGCAATACCGCCAGCATTGCCGCCGATGCCCGACCGCAACTGCTCAATCAACTTCGCTTCAGCAGGTGCCGGCGACGAACGATACAACCGCAATTCCTGATCCTTATGCGCATTGAAGTAGTGCGCCACATTGTGCAGACGAAGATCCAGGACACACAGCAACAGAATCACCAGCCATACCCCGGTCGTTGCGGGTTTGGAAGGATGACGCAGCAACCAAAGCAGTACCCCTCCTGCCGCAGCACTGTAAAACAACGCTATCAGCGCCTGTGGTCGATGAGCCGTCAACACGATCCAGAAGATGTACACCAGCAACACACCGACGGCTGCCAACGCAAGCCAGTTTGGCCGCGTGGCTTGTCCGGTCAGGCGGCGATCCAACGCCATCGCGCCGAGCAAGCTGAGCGCGGGCACCATCAAAAACAA
>JAISPI010000185.1 GCA_031275075.1 Burkholderiales bacterium
CGGCGTTGTCAGCAAATCGGCCTCGACCAACTTTTCCCCGGTGCCGATAATCCGTTCCCTTGGATGTCGGAAGTCATCGATTTGAAGAAGGAAAAGAATTTCTTCGAAACGAGGGTGACTGAATATCAAACGGGCGGCACCTTGAGCTGGGATTAACACTTTTTCTGTCTGTTCATACACAGTCCGTGAGGTGCCGCGCATTCATCCCTCTCCCCTTGCAGGAGAGGGGCTGTTATCTCAAACGTAAGAAATTTCCGGCGTGGGTTATGCTCCCCCTCTCTCCCTCGAGGGGAGAGAGGTGAAAAACGCGCTTGCGCAAAAAACGCTTTAATGAAGGAACTCGGGAGGCTAAGACGGTTTTTCTCGACAGGGCTACTTTTGATAAGCGGACTGAATGAATGGTTTGGCCGCATCAAAATCGTTTTTGTTTTCTATTGTAAAACCTAGATTGCCAGTACCCCAATGCATGCGCAACCGGGCGTCGAATGCATTATTGGGCAAGTGGTCGAATGTGTCTGAATCGAGATGCAGGTACAACAGTAACCGTCTTCTTTGTAAGACAAGAGTGGCAAAATTTCTTAGCTTTTTATAGGCGACGTACAGCCTGAGTTCGTTGTGCTGTACGTCGTCTCCCAAGGAAAGCATATAATCATCAAGAGAATTGACCAACTCGCGTAAAGAGGGCTGGAGGGTCTCCAATATTTCAGCAAACGATTTATCCGGGCCACGACCGGATTGGGTGCGGGCGCGAGCAGTTGTGTCGGGCGAAAGCTCGGCGTCTTCTTGAGGCGCGTCAGTGGAATGAACGGAAAGAGCCTTGTTGCTGGATGTTTTTGGAGCGGAGTTTCTTCTTTGCGGCGTGTTGAGCAGTTCCAAGAGCAATAAATCTGATCCGAAGTGACGGTAGCGTATCAATTCGATGGCGTGGTCGATCTGCTGTATCGCATGTTCATCGTATCGGGTGAAATTATTTGCAATACACAAAAGACGCGGTTGGCTCCAATCGATAGTTCTTGCCAGTTCATCGCTTAATTTGTCCATCACCAGAAACCTGAATTCTGCTTTATGGTCGAGCAACCAATGTAAATAAAACAGCCCTTGGTTGATAATGTTTTCGCCGAGGGATCGCTTGTATTCGATGATAACCGGGCAGTTGTTTTCATCCAGACCCAAAGTGTCAATGCGCCCATCTGAAAATGTGTATTCGGAAGCAAGAAAATGAACGCCCAGCAATGCATCGAGATTGCTCTCAATAAGCCTTTGTAACGGCCTCTCAAGGTATGAGGCGTTGCTTTGCAATTCTTGAGTCTTGCCAGAGGTTAGGCGGAAAAGTTTGATGTCACTCATTTGACTTTGATCCCAATCGAAAGGTATAGGATGTCGATGCTATGGAGGCATCCGAAAGAAAGGATTTAGGTGTATCTGGGGGAAAGAGTTTTGCAATACGGCGAAATTCGTTTTCCAGGTCAGGCATTACCTTAATTAAAGGCAGATTCCACCACGGCCATCTTGAAGAAGAGAGCGCTCGTTCAAGGCTTGAAAACCATTTTAGATACAGATGACTGATAATACCTTTGTCTTCTTCCGAGCGATCTAAACAATAGAGTCGGTATTTAAAAGCGTTTCTGGTCTTCATCTGCTCTACGATCAAGCTTCCGCCTTCGACACCAAATTCGATAACAGGTTTTGCTTCCTTCTTTTCTTTCTCCTCTCGTTTTTTTCTTCGCCAAGAGCCATAGAAATTTTCAGATGCTCTTGGAGCCGAGAGGTAAGTTTTTGCAATACGGCGCAACTCTCTTTCCAAGTTAGGCGCTACCTCAATTAAAATCAAATGCCACCACGGCCATTTTGAAGAGGAAAGCGCTTGCTCAAGGCTTGGGAACCATTTCGAACGCCGATCTATGGTGCTGAGTCCCTCTTCTTCTTCCACAAGCAAAGCGGTACAATCATAATAATGAAGACGGTATGTGAACGTGTTTCCGGTTTTCTTCCGCTCCACAGTTAGGCTTCCGCCTTCGGCGCCAAACTTAACGACAGGTTCCGCTCTTTGTGTCATAATTTTCAATCATATCCGAGCTTTAAAAGTTCCGCAAGAAATCTGTGGGTTTGACCGTATAAAAGCAGAGGGGCGAAAATGTTTACCAAAGCCGCATTCAAATTCCTTAACGAACTGGGAGCCAATAACAACCGCGCTTGGTTCGAGGAAAACAAACCCCGCTATGAGTCGTTGGTGCGTGAACCGGCGCTGGATTTTATCGAGGCAATGGCGACGCCATTGAAAAAATTTGCGCCGCATTTCCGGGCTGACGCACGCAAAGTCGGCGGCTCGTTGATGCGGGTGTACCGCGATACGCGGTTTGCGAACGACAAGACGCCGTATAAAACCAATATCGGCATCCAGTTCCGGCACGCCCTCGGCAAGGATGTGCATGCGCCCGGGTTTTATGTGCATATTGCAAACGATGGGTGCTTTTTTGCGGTGGGCTGCTGGCATCCGGAAGCGGACGTTCTGTGGAAGATACGCCAGAAAATTGCCGAAAAACCTGAGAAATGGTTTGCGGTTCGCGATGATAAGAAATATATAAAACACTGGCTGCCGGATGGCGACAGTTTGAAACGGCCACCACGCGGTTTCGCCGTCGATCATGTGGCGATTGAGGACATCAAACGCAAGGATTTCGTAGGTCTCGCGCCTTTATCGAAAGCAGAGGTGGTGGAGGGCGATCTGGTCAGGTTGGCAGGAGCGCGATTTTCGGAAACAGTGCCGTTGATGAGGTTTTTATGTGAAGCGATAGGGATTCAGTATTAATTGTTGCAAGGGCGGGTACCGGCATTCTTTCATCCTTTTCCTGCTTATGGGAGGGAGGCAAAGTGAGTCGGTTTTTCATGTGACTTTTCGTAAATTCTAGTGCTCTTGACGTTCTTATCGTTGTTGTGCAAAATCTTCATCTTCCGAAGCCTTCGCGCTTCGGAGAACAGTGACTCGGGGTGTTCGTCGGCGCATATTCGACGGACTGAGAAAAACCCGCATCACCTGATCTGGTTCGTACCAGCGTAGGGAGGTCACAGCGCAGTTGGCGCCTCCTCTCTATGTGTTTTATTTTTCAAGAGGATTCGATGGCGCAATTTCTTTCTTCACAAACAACCATTCGTTATTGGCAGCGTGTGCGTGCCACAGTGCCGCTCGTGCATTGCATGACCAACAATGTGGTGACGAACTGGACGGCAAACGCGCTGCTGGCAGCCGGTGTTTCTCCGGCGATGGTGGTCGAAGATTCGGAAGCCGAAGTCTTCGCAGCGATAGCGTCGGCGTTGTTGATCAATGTTGGGACTTTGCAGACAGCGCAAGCGCAGGCGATGGCCAAAGCGGTTGCGTCAGCGCGGCGAGCCGGTAAGCCGTGGGTGCTCGATCCGGTGGCGGCAGGGGTGTTGCCGTACAGGACGGCGTTTTGCCGTGGTTTGCTTAATGAAATGCCGACGGTGGTTCGCGGCAACCCTTCGGAAATTCTGGCGTTGGCCGGTGAGGCGGCGCAGGGTCGCGGCGCCGACAGCACGCACGGCAGCGATGAAGCCTTGGCGGCGGCGAAACGTCTGGCTGTTGAGGCGAAAACAATTGTCGCGGTGACCGGCGCGACGGATTACATCACCGACGGAGAACGCACGTTGCGCGTCGACAACGGCCATCCGTTGTTGCAGCGCGTCACCGGAACCGGTTGTTCGCTGTCGGCGCTGGTCGCGGCTTATGTTTCGACAGCTTCGGATAAAAATGAGGCGATGGAAGCAGCGGCAAGCGCCTGCGCCGTCTTTGCGATTGCCGGTGAAATCGCGGCACAGAAGGCGCTCGAACGCAGCGAAGGGCCGGGCAGTTTCGCTGTCTATTTACTCGATGCGTTGGCCGCGCTCGACGGTGCGACCATTGAAAGGAGAATACGATCATGAATACAGAAGTTCCCCGTGCGGCGTTCGATTTGTCGCTGTATCTGGTGCTCGATCCTGATATGTGCGGCGGCGTGGCCGGTATGGTGCGCGTGACGGAAGCGGCGATTGCCGGGGGCGTGACGATGGTGCAGTTGCGTGCGATAGGGTGGCGCAAACGGGCGTTCTGGGATGCGGCGTGCGCGTTGCAACCGTTGTGCAGATCGCATCGTGTTCCGCTGATCATCAACGATCATGTTGATGTGGCGTTGGCAGTTGACGCCGATGGGGTTCACGTCGGACAGCGCGATTTTCCTGCAAAGGAAGTGCGGCGTTTGTTGGGCGAAACAAAAATCATCGGCGTTTCTGTATCGAACGCGCAAGAATGGCGCGACATCGAGCCTGGCGCGGCGGATTATCTCGGCGTTGGGCCGGTGTGGTTGACGGCGACCAAACCCGAAGCAGGGCCGGCACTGGGAATCGACGGTTTGCGGTCATTGCTGGCGTTGCGGGCGGGCGCGGCATCGCCGAAGGTTGTTGCCATCGGAAGCATCAACGCGCATAACGCGCGGGAGGTGATGGAAACGGGTGTCGATGGTGTTGCGGTGGTGTCGGCGATCTGCGCCAGCGAAGCGCCGGAAGAAGCCGCGCAGGCGTTATGTGAAGTGATCGGGAGTTAAAGGCACGATTTGTGAAGTGAAAAACCGTTTTAACCGCAAAGAGCGCAAAGAGATCAGAGTTCTTTGCGTTCTTTGCGGTTAAAAATAATTCCGAGTGGACTCATCGAAAAAATGATAGAGAAAAAATTATTTAACGCGTTGACCATTGCCGGCTCCGATTCCGGTGGCGGCGCCGGCATTCAGGCCGATCTCAAAACGTTTTCGGCGCTGGGCGTGTACGGCGCGTCGGTAATTACTGCGTTGACGGCGCAAAATACGCAAGGTGTGCAAGGGGTATTCCCGATAACGCCGGAATTCGTGATGAGGCAATGCGATTCCGTCTTCAGCGATTTGCGCATCGACAGCGTCAAATGCGGCATGCTGGCGAATGCGGCGATCATCGAAGCGGTTGCGGCGAGTCTCGCGCGTTATCGACCGCCGGTATTCGTGCTTGATACGGTGATGGTGGCAAAGAGCGGCGATGCGCTGCTGGCGCCGGAAGCCGTGCGGGCATTGCGTGAAATGTTGTTGCCACTGGCGGATATTGTGACGCCGAACCTTCCCGAAGCGGCGGCGTTACTCGGCGTGGATATCGCCGCCGATGAAACGGCGATGCGCGAACAAGGCCGCGCGTTACTGGCGCTCGGCACCAAAGCCGTGCTGATGAAAGGCGGCCATTTGGAAACCGAAGACAGCCCCGATTGGTTGATTACGCCGGATGAAGAATGGTGCTTTACCGCTCCGCGCATCAAAACGCGCCATACACACGGCACCGGCTGCACCTTGTCAGCGGCGCTGACCGCGCTACGACCGCAACGTCCGGATTGGAAAACGACAGTACAGGATGCCAAGAACTGGTTGACGCAGGCGTTGATACAAGCGGATCGTCTGACCGTCGGACATGGTATCGGCCCGCCGCATCATTTTCATCAGTGGTGGTGAGAACGGCAATCCCCGCGAAGGCTCCCTTTCAGTGGCAGTCCATTTCGGCGGGTGTTTCCGGGTTGAGATCGGGCGGTGCCTTCGTGTATTGATGAAACAGCATCCAGACCGCCAGCACCGCGATGGCGATTCCGGCCAGACGTTTCAGCCAGATGTTTTGCAACCAACGGCTCAGGCCGCTTGCGACCAGACCGATTGCTGTCAGTGCCGGAAGGGTGCCGAGTCCGAATGCCAGCATCAGCGCGCCGCCTTCGATAGCGCCGCCGGCAGCAAGGCTGGCGGCCAATGCGGCGTAAACCATGCCGCACGGGATGAAGCCCCAAAGGGCGCCCAGTGCCAACGCGCCGGGAAGGTGTTTCACCGGCAGTAAACGGCGAGCAAGCGGCTGGAGTTTCTGCCAGAAGCGGCCACCCAAACGTTCGAGTGGCGCCAACGCGTCGTACACGCCGCTGACTTGCAGCGCGATCAACAGCATGATGATGGCGGCGAGGATGGTCAGCAGTTGTTGCGCTTGAAACAGGGTGCCGGTACGCTGTGCCAGCCAGAAGCCAAGCGCGCCGAAGAGGATTCCCATCAGGGTGTACGTTGCAATCCGGCCAAGGTTGTAGCCGATGATCAACAGCCAGCGGCGGGAAGAATTGAGTGTCAGCGCCGCCATGATCGGCGAGCACATGAACAGGCAATGGGCGCCGCTGCCGACGAGCCCCATCAGAAAAAGCGCGATGATTGGCGGAAGAGAAGAATGCATGGAGTACCCCAATCCCGGGTGAGCGGGAAGTTTAAAATAATTTTATATAAATCAACGTCTTTTTTTTAATATCTCAAGTATTTCACGGAGTTCGTCGTGTAGTTTTATTGGGGCGAGCGGTGCCTTGGCCGACGGCGTCAACGTGGAGACGGAAGGTTTGTTGTTGACACCACCAGTGTTGGGCGATGCGGTTTTTTCTGTTGCCACGATGTCTTCGAGTTGGTGGCGAGCGCCGCTGATGGTGAAGCCCTGATCGTAGAGCAGGCCACGGATACGGCGGATCAGCAGGACTTCGTGATGTTGGTAATACCGCCGGTTGCCACGCCGTTTCAGCGGTTTCAGTTGCGAAAATTCTTGCTCCCAGTAACGCAGTACATGCGGTTTGACCGCACACAGTTCACTTACTTCACCGATCGTAAAGTAACGCTTGGCGGGAATTGGCGGCAGTTCAGGCGCGGGATGTGGCGTTCCGAGCATTGGCTGCCTCGTCGACCATGGCTTTGAGTTTTTGGCTGGCGTGGAAAGTCACGACCCGCCGCGCTGAGATGGGAATGTCGATACCTGTTTTCGGATTGCGGCCTGGTCGCTGTGCTTTTTCGCGTAACTGGAAATTACCGAAACCGGACAGTTTGACGGTATCGCCTTTTTCGAGCGACAGCCGAATTTCTTCAAAAAAACGTTCGACCATATCTTTGGCCTCACGTTTGTTAAGCCCCAGTTGCTCGAAGAGCAGTTCGGTCAATTCGGCTTTGGTAAGCGTCGACATACAAATCCTTACAACAAATTCTTAAGAACGAAGACGCGCGCCGTGGTCGTTTTCCAGTGCAGCGTAAAACATTTTCAGCGTTGCGTCGATATCGTTATCTGTCAAAGTACGTTGAGTATCTCGCATAAGCATAAGAATCGCAACGTTTTTTTTACCGGAGGGTAAATTGGAGCCTTGATAGACATCAAAAAGATGTATGTCTTCGAGATGGGGCGGGCGAATCTTTTCCAAAGTATTAAGCAGCGCTTGTGCCGGAACATCGACGTCAACGATGACGGCCAGATCGCGTCGTGCTATCGGTTGCCGCGAAATCGGCTTGGCTTTCGGCAAAGCCTGTTCACGCAGCGCTTCGCAGTCGAGTTCGAAAACCACCGGCGCTCGCGGGAATTCCAGATGCCGAACGAGTCGCGGGTGTAATTCGCCAAGCCAACCGATGGGCTGATTGTCGAGCAGCACACGGGCAGCGCGGCGCGGATGCAGCGCCGGAGGCAGGTCATCTTTGGC
>JAISPI010000018.1 GCA_031275075.1 Burkholderiales bacterium
ACGCTCGGCGCCAAATCGGTCGATGCCGAACTCTCGCAAGTGGCGCTTGAGCTGAAAGTGTTGATCGAACAAATGCGAGAACAAATTCAAAACCTTGAGTAAGGAAAGTTATGCGAGAAACGACGATATCCCCTTCAATCGCCACAGGCTGCCTGTTTGTGCTGGCGGCTCCGTCCGGCACCGGAAAAACAAGTCTGGTGAATGCCTTGTTGGCTCGTGAGCCGGGGATCCGGTTATCGGTGTCGTATACCACCCGGTCGCCACGTCCCGGCGAACAGGAGGGCGTTCACTACCATTTTATCGATGATGCCCGTTTTCAGGCGTTGCTCGAAGCCGGCGAATTTCTCGAAGACGCGCATGTGTACGGACACCGGTACGCAACATCGGCTGTCTGGTTGAAAAAACAAATCGATGCCGGACAGGACATTCTGCTGGAAATCGACTGGCAGGGAGCAAAACAGGTGCGGACGTTGTTTCCGGACAGCGTACAGATTTTCGTGCTGCCGCCATCGCTGGTGACGCTGCGGGAACGGCTGGAAAAGCGTGGACAGGATGCTTCTGAAGTTATTACCCGCCGCTTGGTCAGTGTCCAAGAAGAATTCCGGCATTATGTCGATTTCGATTATGTTATTATTAATCAAACATTTGACAACGCTGTCGATGATCTGGACGCCATTGTCCGTGCTGCTCGCCTGCGAGCGCCGCGGCAGCGGTTCCGGCAGGCGCGGTTGTTGCGTGAATTAATGACGACAACAGATTTCTGATTTTTTCAGTTTCAAAGGACTGCCCCATGGCGCGTATCACTATTGAAGATTGTTTGACCCGGATTCCCAACCGTTTTGAATTGACACTGGCCGCCGCCAACCGTGCGCGTCTGTTGTCGACGGGCGCGCAGCCATTGCTCGATCCGGCGCGAGACAAGCCGACGGTGGTTGCGTTGCGCGAAATTGCTTCCGGCAAAGTCGGCGTCGAAATGCTGCACAAGCAAACAGCCAACAAGATATCGCTCGCCGAAACCTTTTCGGGAGATACGCTGTTCACAACGCCGACAGAACCTGTTATTCCAGAAGCTGTCGTTGAGCCTATCGAGTCAGCCGAGCCGACTGAGAGGGTCGAGATGATCGAGCCGGCGACAGACGAAAACGGGTTATGAGCGGAAGCGTTTTTTTATCTACATTGTGCGCCGACGGTTTCCGAACGGCGCTGACGACCATGCGTATTTCAGAGGGTTTTTTCCGCTGTTGCGCATGGAACTCTCGCAGGTAGCGTTGTCTGCCTGTCAAAGGAAGTGCCGAGCAACGATCTCCTACGCCAGCTTGGGCAGTATCTGCCCCCCGACGAGGTTGCGCTGGTCGAACGTGCGTACCTGTATTCGGAGCGCGCGCACGCCGGGCAGCTTCGCAAATCCGGCGAACCTTATGTGACCCATCCGCTGGCCGTTGCCAGCATTCTTGCCGGTTGGCAACTCGACGCTCAGGCGTTGGCCGCAGCGTTGCTGCACGATGTGCTTGAAGATACAGCCATTAGCAAAGAAGAGCTGGCGCGAAAGTTCGATAGCGTTATCGCCGATCTGGTCGATGCGGTGTCCAAGCTCAATCAGCTCGATTTTTCATCACGCGAGGAAGCGCAGGCAGAGACGTTCAGCAAAATGGTGCTAGCGATGGCGCGCGACGTGCGCGTGATCCTGATCAAACTCGCTGATCGTTTTCACAACATGCAGACACTGGGCGCGATGAGTCTGGCGTCGCGGCAACGGATCGCCCGTGAAACGCGCGACATCTACGCGCCCATCGCGCAGAGGCTCGGATTGTACACGTTGCGGCAGAGCTTGCTTGATCTGTCATTCAAACATTTGTACCCGTACCGCCATCGAATGCTCAGCAACGCGATTGAAACCGTTCGCGCGGGTCGTCGTGACACGGTCGATGGTGTGCTGTCGCTGCTGCGCGAGCGTTTGGCGCAAGAGCCGCAACTCAATGCTGAAGTCAGCGCTCGTGAACGGACGGTTTATTCGGCGTACAACAAAATGCGCGAAAAACACATCCGGTTACAGCAAGTGATGGAATCGTACGGAGTGCTGGTGCTGCTCGATTCACGCAGCGCCTGTTACACCGTGCTGGGGATTTTGCACGAAATTTACAAACCGCTTCCCGGACGTTTTAAGGATTACATTGCGATTCCGAAAGCCAATGGTTATCAGGCATTGCATACCACATTGTTTGGGCCCAGCAGCATACCGATCGATGTACAGATACGCACCCGTGACATGAATTTGGTCGCCGAGGTTGGTGTAGCGGCGCACTGGATGTACAGTTCGGCAAGTGATCTCGTGCATTTGGCGGAAACGCAGCAGAGTACCCGCCGCTGGTTGAAGGGGCTGCTCGAGATGCAGACGGAAGGAGATTCACGGGAATTCGTCGAAAACATCAAACGCGATTTTTTCCCGGAAGAAATCTACGTCTTTACGCCTAAGGGTCGCATCATGGTTTTGCCGCGCGGCGCCACCGTCATCGACTTCGCCTACAGCATTCACACCGACGTTGGCAATCACTGCGTCGGCGCCAAAATCGACCATGAAATCATGCCGTTACGCACGGTGCTGAAAAACGGCAGTCAGGTTGAAGTGTTGACCGATGCCAACGCGCAACCGATGCCGGCCTGGTTATCGTTCGTCACGACTGGCAAGGCGCGTTCGGCCATCCGCAACTATCTCAAAAACCAGCAACAGCAAGCGTCGGCGGCGCTCGGTGAACGGCTGCTCGGGCATGCGTTGACCATTTTCAAACTTGACGCTAAAAAAATCGCGCCGGAACAATGGCAGGCGTTTTCCGAAATTCAGGGCGCCAAGAGCGCCACCGAACTGTTTACCGATATCGGGCGCGGCAAACGGCTGCCGTTTATGGTGGCGCAAACATTCGCGCAACAACGGAACGGTGGCCAACCGCTGCCGGAGCAGCGTCGCGGCAAACGGCTGCCGTTCGCACAAACGTTCGCGCGGTGGTTTGACCAGCCGTCAACGGAACAGTTGCAACTGCGTGATGGCGACGGCGATGTTCTGTGTTATGCGTCGTGTTGTCGGCCGTTGCCGAACGATCCGATTGTCGGCTGGTTCCGGCCGGGGCAGGAACTGGAAGTTCACATTCGCGATTGCGCTACGTTAAAACAGCATGCAGTCCGGCAAGGCGAATGGATTGAAATGGCCTGGCCTGATAAACCGCAGGCGCTGTTTGTCTCCGAGGTTCGTTCCTGGGCGCTGGATCGGCAGGGATTGTTGGCGGATCAGGCCAGCGCGATTGCGCAGGCCGGCGCCAATATTCTTCAAGTCACCATTGAAAAACCGCAAGGACATGCGCCGTCGGCAATGCAGTTTCAGATCGAAGTACGCGACCGTCAGCATTTAGCCGATATACTGCGGGGATTGCGGCGCGTTGCCGGCGTCAAGAAAGTACAGCGGGCGAGGGCATAAATGCCTTCGCATGAATTTGTGGTGTTCTCGTGTGTACCGTATACGGTCAAGAGCGAGACACTGGCGGTCAGGCAAGCGCTGTTTTCAGGCGCTGCGCTTGCTGAAATCATATTGCCGCGTTAAATTGCCACTATTTTCGGATGGAGAAGCGTCGTGTGGGAGATTATTCAAGCTGCCGGTTGGCCGATCTGGTTTCTGATCATAGCTTCAGTGATTGCGTTGCCAATCATTGTTGAACGTTGCTGGACGTTGCGCCGGGTCAATATTATTCCCAAGGGTCTGGTCGATCAGGTGCTTACCGAATACCGGCAAAGAGGAATGAGCGCCCAGCTGTTGACCCAGACGGCGCAACGTGGTCCGCTTGGGCAAATTGTTGCCGCAGGGCTGGCCAATGCCCAAGCGCCGCGGGTGGTGATGAAAGAGGCAATCGAAGAAGTCGGGCGCGTCGTTACCCATCGCCTTGACCGTTTTCTGACGACGCTGGGAACGATTGCCGCAATGGCGCCGTTGATGGGATTGTTCGGCACCGTGGTCGGAATGATTGAGATTTTTGGATCGACCACTGCGGCCGGCACCAATCCGGCACAATTGGCGCACGGCATCTCGGTAGCGCTTTACAACACCGGGTTTGGATTGATGATTGCCATTCCCTGTATGATTTTTTATCGACACTTTCGGGCGTTGGTTGAGTCTTACATCGTTGAGATGGAGCGTGAAGCCATCCGATTGGTTGACGCGATCCATAGCACGAGCCTTCCAGTCAGGAAAACAGGGACGGCTTCATGAATTTACGTGGCTACCGGATGCGCGATGAACCGGAGATCAACTTTATTCCGTTGATCGACGTGCTGTTGGTGATTTTGATTTTTTTGATGGTCAGCACCACCTACCAGCGCATCAACGAATTGCAGATCATGCTGCCTGAAGCCAACGCCGACAAGGTGGAAATGAAGCCGGACGAAATCAACGTCGGCGTCGATGCGCACGGCAATTACGTGGTCAACAAACAGGTATTTCGTTTTTCGACGGTTGAAGATTTTGCCGCCTTACTGCAAGCGGCGGCGAAGGACAACAAAGATACGGTAGTGATCATCAATGCCGACGCCAGCGCCTCGCATCAGTCGGTGATTCGGGTGATGGAAGCGGCGCGGCTCGCCAATATGCCGAGAATCACATTCGCCACCCGGATTCCCGGCACCTGATCCGCGCCACACTGCGGTTAAGGACGGCATGGATTTATCGCAAACGCTGCTGAAAACATGGTACGCGCCGCGGATAACCTGGCTGGCGTGGCTGTTGTTGCCGTTGTCGCTGATATTCAGCGCGGCAGTTGCCGCCCGTACTTCGCTGTATCGGCACGGCTTGCTTCGGCGTTTCACGCTGCCGGTGCCAGTGATCGTCGTTGGTAACATCACGGTCGGCGGAACCGGCAAAACACCCTTTGTGATTTCGCTGGCGCGGGCGTTGTTGGAACGTGGGTTCCGACCGGGCGTGATCAGCCGCGGTTATGGCGGCAAAGCCAGTGTCCGCGGCGATATTGTTTGTGTCGATGCCGGCAGCGATGTTCAAGAAGTCGGCGACGAAGCGGCACAGATAGCGC
>JAISPI010000119.1 GCA_031275075.1 Burkholderiales bacterium
CAGCAAACCATGCTGATTAACGAGCATCGCCTAAACATGGCCGACCCCGAAGCGCGGCGCTGGCTGGCGCAACAAACCGAAGCGTATTTTTTTGGTGATGGCGCGGAAAAACCGGCGGGATACATTCCGCCGAATGTTTGACAGGGGACAAGGGCGCCGGGGAACGTAACCAGCGACGCCATTTCGGCAAAGCGTTCCGCTGTTTGCCGAGAAAACGTCAGCACAAAGTCTGTTTCGGCCAACATCAGCGGCGCTTCCGGAAAGCGCCATTGGCTATCTCTTGGGCTGGACGAGCGCCCGGGCGGCGGTTCCAAGCAGTGTTTTCACTTTGTTTCAATAAAGCCGTTGACGGATTGGCGTGAAACTTGCGTGTACGTTAAGATGGAAAAGTGCTTCCTCCTGAGGAACGATTTATGCCATCAAAATTTTTGACGCCTTTTTTAAAAACCGTCTTGTGCGCCTCTTTCTTTATGGCGGCTTTTTCGGCTTCGGCTTTTACCGAGGGCGCTGATTATGTCGTCCTGAAAACGCCGACCCCCAATGCGGACAAGACGCTGACCAAGGTGTTCAGTTACGATGGCCCATTCTGTTACATGCATGATAAAAGAACGGGACGGAAAGTAAGAGGCAGCAGATGATTTTCAGGGAAATCTGGAGCGCGTTGCGTTCATCGCCGGTCGATACGTTTTTTAAGTGGCAGAACCAGCGGTTTTTATGGGTTCTGATGGCGGTGACGATGGGAGGGTTGCTGCTCGTTTCCCATTCGTTCTTTCAGGTTTATCTTTACATGCCACCGTGTGAGCAATGCGTGTACATTCGTTTTGCGATGTTGGTGATGATGGCGGCTGGTTTGATCGCGGCGATCAATCCTAAAAATATCCTGTTAAAACTGATTGGGGGGGTAGCCGCTTTTTATGGCGCGATCACCGGCATCATGCATTCGCTCAAGCTCATCAAGATTCATCATGCGTTACGTGATCCGGAAGGGTTTTGGGGAATATCGGGTTGTTCGGTAGAACCTCATTTCCCGTTCGGGGTGCCACTGGCGCAATGGTTGCCGGGATGGTTCAAACCAGCCGGGGATTGCGGGAGCGACGCTCCTTTTGTTCCGAGCGATGTGATGCTGGACAGCGTTCAGCAGTGGTTTATCAATATGTACATCGCTTCAGAGGGTTGGTATTTGATTCCTTCGCTGAAATTCATGAACATGGCGCAAGCGACGCTTTTGGCGTTTGCTTTTATTCTTGTAATTCTTTTTGTAATGACCGTCGTTTGGGGCGTAAAATTAGCGCAGAAAACGAACAAGTAAAATAATAACGAATGTTCCAAAGGGGGATTTCCCCGTCGTTGTTTTTATGGCGACGGGGAAATTTTTTTGCGCGATACGCGAGAAGTTACTCCCACTGCAACCGGATCAGTTTCCATTGCTTGTCCAGTAATTGCCATTCGAGTTTGATCCGATAATGCCGAGCGCTGTCAGGGATTAAGCCTTCGGCGCCGGTCAGCGCAACGTCTGCATTGGTGAAGGCACGGTTTGATACCCGTGAGTCGATCTGACTGTCTTGCGACAGAGAAATTATCTTGATGTTTTTGTACCGCAGAAACATCAACGACATCGTTTGTTTTGCCCATTCGCGGTTGTCTTCCGGACGCTGCGCTGAAAAATCGGGATGGAGCAGCGTCATGACGGTGTTGGCATCCTTGTTTTCCAGAGCCGTCTGTAAATTCTTGACGGCAGCGTTCAACGCGGTTTGCGGGTCGGAGCGTCCGCAAGCCGTGAGCAGGACGAGACATAACAAAAAAGGGATAAGCCGTTTCAGGGTCATGGCGAAACTCATGGTAAGTGTTCGTAAGTATTCGAAAAAACAGAACGGCAGGAAAGCGGGGGGATTGCTTTCGCCATCTCATTTTTCACCGCATCATTTCTCACCGTACCATAAAAGGAAGGTGAGAAAAAGCCAACCCGGCACACGTACCGTCAGGCTGCCAGGAGCGAAATCATGAAATCGGAAATCTGTAACATTCTGTACGCAGACCTGAGTCACGCTTCCTGAGACCGTTGTGGGTTGTAGCGAAAGAAGGGGCAGAATTGAAAGCGCGTTCTATGCTTTAAGGGTTGACAGAGAGGGGAATAAAAGTAATCTTATGACTTTCCGCTCCCTGCTTAGCGCATGTCTGCTCCTTTGCGTATCGGCATCGATATAGGCTCTACCACCGTCAAGATTGTCGCTGTCGATCACGAGCAGCGCCTTCTTTATAAGACGTACACCCGGCATCTCTCTGAAGTTCGCCGGACGGTGGCAGACGGTATGGCGCAGTTGCGCCAGGGCGATTTGTTTCCTGACGACACGCCAGCAACGCTGGTGATTACCGGTTCCGGCGGTCTCAGTGTCGCAGAGATTGTCGATATTCCATTTGTGCAGGAGGTGATTGCCTGCGCCAAAGCGGTCGAAACGCTGGCGCCAGCGACCGATGTGGCCATCGAATTGGGCGGCGAAGATGCCAAAATCACGTTCTTTACGAACGGCATCGAACAGCGAATGAATGGAACTTGTGCCGGCGGTACAGGCGCGTTCATCGACCAGATGGCAAGTCTGTTGCGCACCGATGCTGTCGGGCTTAACGATCTGGCGAAAAGAGCGAAGAATATTTATCCGATCGCTGCGCGTTGCGGCGTGTTTGCAAAAACCGATGTGCAGCCATTGTTGAACGAAGGCGTGGCGCGCGAAGATATTGCGCTGTCGATTTTTCAAGCGGTAGCGCATCAAACCATCAGCAGCCTTGCTTGCGGCCGCAAGATCAAGGGAAAAGCCGCGTTTCTCGGCGGGCCGTTGAATTTTCTTCCCGAACTGAAAAAGCGATTCGTTGAAACGCTGCAATTGAATGCTGATAATGTGGTGGTCACGAACAACAGTGAATTGTTTGTGGCGTTGGGTGCGGCACTGTACGGCAAGCCGGAAGACGCGAAACCGCTTTCCGAGATCGTCAATGTTTTTGAAAGATTGCGAGACGGCGGCCAACGTGAAGTCGCCGCCTTGTCCCCATTCTTTGCTGACGCTGAAACGCGGCAGGCGTTTGATGCGCGCCACCGAGAAGCGAAAATAATTTATGCTGAGTTGGCAGACCACCGCGGGCCGGTATTTTTGGGAATCGACGGCGGCTCAACGACGACCAAAGCCGTGCTGATCAATGAGAACAATGAATTGCTGTACACCTATTACGGCAGCAACGAGGGCGATCCGTTGCGCATTGTGACAACGGTTCTTGATGAAATCTATGCGGCACTTCCGAAAGACGCGGCCATTGCCGCGTCAGCGGCAACGGGTTATGGTGAGGCGCTGATCCGTGAGGCGTATAAGATCGATTTTTCAGAAGTCGAAACGATGGCTCACTATAAAGCGGCCAACCACTTTTTGCCCGGTGTCGATTTTATTCTGGACATCGGCGGCCAGGACATGAAGTGCCTGCGCATTAAAAATGGTGTGATCGATAACATCCTGTTGAACGAAGCATGCTCTTCTGGGTGTGGGTCGTTCATCGAAACGTTCGCTCAATCGGTGCAAATGCCGGTCGATGCTTTCGCCAAAGCGGCACTGGAATCATGCGCGCCAGCCGACTTGGGGTCGCGTTGCACGGTGTTCATGAATTCAAGCGTGAAGCAAGCGCAGAAAGAGGGCGCTTCGATTGCGGACATTTCAGCAGGTCTGTCGTACGCGGTGGTTAAAAACGCATTAATCAAAGTGATGAAAGTGCGCGATCCGCGGGAGCTTGGAGAAAAAATTATCGTTCAGGGCGGGACGTTTTATAACGATTCGGTATTACGGGCGTTCGAATTGATTTCAGGGCGGGAGGCCGTAAGACCTGAGATTGCCGGTCTGATGGGCGCATTCGGTTCTGCACTGATTGCCAAAGAACGCTGGCAGGGTATTGAGCCATCAGCAATGCTGAATCCAGAAGCGTTGCAACAGTTTTCAGTAAAACAATCTATGGCGCGTTGTGGTCATTGCACGAACAGTTGTGCCATGACGGTCAACCGTTTTTCCGATGGCCGCAAATTCATTTCCGGCAACCGTTGCGAACGTGGCCTCGGCAAAAAGAAGGACGGCAACGAACTTCCAGATCTGTATGCGTACAAATACGAACGCGTGTTTGATTACAAACCACTGGAAAAGGGGTCACGCGGTACAATTGGGATTCCCCGCGTTCTCAATTTCTTCGAAAACTATCCGTTATGGTTTACGTTTTTGACAACACTGGGTTATCGGGTCGTGTTATCGTCGCCGTCGTCAAAAGCAGTGTTGGAAAAAGGGCTTGATACCCTTCCCTCCGATTCGATTTGTTATCCGGCCAAGTTGGCAAATGGGCACATCGTTGATTTGGCGCAGCAGGGAATCAAAACGATTTTCTATCCATGCATACCTTACGAGTACAAGGAGTTCGACGACAGCGACAATCATTTTAACTGTCCGATTGTTATCTCTTATCCCGAGCTGATCCGCAATAACATTGATCTTCTAAAAGAAAATAACGTTACGCTGATTCAGCCATTTTTATCGTTGGAAGATAAAGAAAAACTCGCCAAACGGTTGGTGTTGGTGTTTTCGTCCTTTGGGATCAAGGCGGTGGAAATACGTCGCGCGCTTGAAGCCGGTTGGCAAGAACAGCAACGTTTCAAGCAGGAAATCCAGCGCAAGGGCGAAGAAGTTTTGGCCTGGCTGGCCGAGACCGGAACCCGCGGTATTGTTCTGGCCGGACGACCGTACCACATTGATCCCGAGATTCATCACGGCATCCCACAGATTATTACGGCACTGGGAATGGCCGTGCTCACCGAGGATTCGGTGGCGCATCTCGGCAAGCTCAAAGAGCCATTGCGCGTTGTCGATCAATGGATGTACCACGCGCGTTTGTACCGTTCTGCTGCGTTGGCGGCAACGCGACAGGAGCTTGAAGTCATTCATTTAAATTCATTCGGATGTGGACTGGATTCGATTACAACTGACCAAGTTCAAGAAATTCTCGAAACGCATGACAGAATTTATACGACAATTAAAATTGATGAGGGCAACAACCTTGGCGCAGCGCGGATTCGCATCCGCTCGCTGAAAGCGGCGCTGGAAGAACGCAAAACCTGTACGCTGCAGGAGATTTGTTTTCATTCGCCCGCGCCCAAATATCGGCATCGACCGTTTACCAAAGCGATGCGCGAGACGCACACCATCATCGCGCCGCAGATGTCGCCGATCCATTTTCAGTTTTTCGAGCCGGCATTCAAGGCGGCGGGTTACACGCTGAAAATTCTCGAAGAAGTTAGTCCGACGGCGGTCGATGAGGGGTTGCGCTATGTCAATAACGACGCCTGCTACCCGGCGATCATCGTGGTCGGACAGCTCGTTGAAGCGCTGAAATCAGGCGAATACGATCCTGAAACGACAGCGGTGCTGATCTCACAAACCGGCGGCGGCTGCCGAGCAACCAATTACATCAGCTATCTGCGTAAGGCGTTGTGCGATGGTGGTTTCCCCGGCGTGCCGGTACTGTCGCTTAACGCAGTCGGAATGGAGAAAAACGAGGGTTTCAAACTGACGCTGCCGTTACTCAGCCGAATGATGATGGGTGTCGTCTATGGAGATCTTTTGATGCAAACCGTGTTTCGCACACGTCCATACGAGAAAGCACCAGGCTCGGCAGATACGCTTTATCGGCATTGGGTGGCGCGTTGTAAGGAAGCGGTTTTCGAGGGCAGTTTTGCTTCTTTCAAAAAGAACATTTATGGCATTGTTCGCGATTTCGATCAACTCGAAATTATCGAACAGCGTAAGCCGCGCGTTGGTCTTGTCGGTGAAATTCTGGTGAAATTTCATCCGATGGCCAACAACGATTTGGCAAAGATCATCGAAAAAGAAGGTGGTGAAGTCGTGATGCCGGGGCTGATGGATTTCCTCCTGTATTGCGCCTATGATCACGATTTTAACCATCAGTTTTTATCGAAAAACCGGCTCGCGGCGTTGGCCGGTGGCGCCGTGATCAAAGCGATGGAGTTTTTCCGGCGCGACATGCGCAAAGCGTTAGCGCAGAGCCGTCGTTTTGAGCCTCCGCGCAGCATCGACGATCTTGCGTTTGGCGCCGCGCCCATTCTGTCACGCGGCAATCAAACCGGCGAAGGCTGGTTTCTGACGGCTGAGATGGTGTCGCTGATTGAACAGGGCGCCGCCAACATCGTTTGTATGCAGCCGTTTGCTTGTTTGCCCAACCACATTACCGGCAAAGGCGTGATCAAGGCGCTGAAGGACCGTTATCCATACGCCAATATTACCGCGATCGACTATGACCCCGGTGCGTCGGAAGTTAATCAGTTAAACCGGATCAAGCTGATGTTGTCGGTGGCGTTTCGCAACATGGAGAAAGGTGAAACATACGAAAAGGTAATGTACGAAGAGGCGACAGCATAACTATTTTCGCTGCCGTTTACGTTGACAGTTTTTCTTCCGTGCTGATGAGCCAGACGCCGATCAACACCGTGGCAATCCCGGCGATCTTGAGCAGCGTTAGTGTTTCGTTGAAACATGGTAAAGCTGCGGTCGCCATGCCGACCAGAACATAGCTAAGACTTAGCAACGGGTAGGCGCGGCTGAGTGGTAACGCATGCAGCACTTTCAACCAGCACAGCATTGACAGCACATAAAAAACGATCCCGGTTGCGACGCACAGCAGCGCCATCGGGTGCGTGTGCCAAATAGCCGATTCTGTTATCGACAGAGCAGCGAATACCGGCGGCAGTTGCGCGGGCAGTTGCGTCATCCCCCATTTCATCAGCAGTTGTGCGGCCGATACCAGGGCTACGCTGACTAAGGCCCATCCCGTTCCTTTCATAAGCTTGCCCCCAACAGGATGACGCCGAATACAATACAGGCAATTCCGTAAACGTGCCGGCGCGACAAGGGTTCATGAAAAAAATAATGCGCCGCCAGCGCCATCAACACGAAGTTGAAGCTGAGCATTGGGTAGGCTACGCCCACCGGCAATAATTGTAAGACCCATAGCCAGCACAACAGCGCCAAACCAAGTGTCAACACCGCCAACACCAACCAAACGACTGTTTTTTTTGTTTTTCCGGTTGATGGCGCAACCGATCTCCAACATTCAACGGCTTGTTTCTGGCACAACTGGCCGCAACAAGTCAGCACACACACCAACAAAACGAGTAGCAAACTCATGGTTCTTGTCGGTAATAGAGAAAGACAAGACGATTTCCCACCAAACCGTTTTCCATTGTCGTCACATTATCTGACGGCGGCAATGTTTCCGGTTTCCCATCCAGCAGCAGTAACGACACACCACCGTACCGGCGGGCTTCTTTTAACCAGCCCGGGAATTGCTCTGCCGAAACGAAACGTTCGGCGCTGTCGGCATAATCCAAGCCGTAACGCAGCTCTCCCTTTTTGTCGAATAAAACGATGTCGCTGCGTTTCATCTCCCAAGCCAAACCGGCGGCGATACCGACATTGTTGCTCAAGAGGTAGCGGCTGTCGGCCAATTCAGAACGGACGCTGCTGATGAAGTATTGCGGTTGTTTGGTGGTTTTAACTTGATACGGCACGATACTGCCCAGCACCAACCCAAACGGTAAAAGGCACAGAGCCGCCAACCACCAACACTGTACGCCACACCGGAAGCCACGACACGCCGTCCACCAGCCGATCCCCGAATAGGCTAAAAAACTCATCAACACCAACGCGATTTTGATGCCTTCGCTTGGTTGGTACAAAGATTTCATCTGCGTCATCAACAGCCCAATGAAAATGAGGGAAGCCAATAATCCGGCAACACCATTGATTTTTCCATTGATCGCCAGCATTCGCCAGCGTCCTTGATCGATCGCTTCAATAGCAGCATGAGCCATTAGCAACGCAAGCGGTGCAAAGCAGGGAAGTATGTAGGTCGGCAATTTGCCCTTGGCAACACTGAAAAAGAAAAACGGCATCACTACCCAACACAACAGATACGTCAGCTCCGGGCGTTCCCGGCGTTGCCGCCAGCCCTGCGTCAGCGCCGACGGCAACAGCCCCAACCAAGGCAACACGCCGGCAATCAGAATCGGCACGAAAAACCAAAAGGGGCTTTTATGTTGCGCGTTGTCAGCGGCAAAGCGTTGAACATGTTCCACCCAGAAAAAATAATGCCAATAATCCGGTTCCTTCAACGCGACCGCTATTGCCCAAGGCGCACTGATCAGCGCCGCCGCTGCAACCATTATTAGCCCATAGACGAACAATTCCTTGAAACGCTTCTGCCAAAGCATGTACGGCGCAACCGCAATAACGGGAAGAACCAGCGCCAGAAAACCTTTGGTCATGAACGCCATCCCGCAGGCAAAACCCGTCAGAACCGCTGCAATGCTTTTCTGTTGCGCAGACGAGGCGCTGATAATCCCATAGCTTCCCGCCATCACGGCGGTCAACCACAGCGCTAACATCGGATCAAGTGTGCTGTAGGTTCCAACCGCATAAACCAAAAGACTCGACAGATAAATGATGCTGGCGACCCATGCTTTCCGGCGGTCTCTCCACAAACGCATGGCCAGCCAGAAGATCAGCGCCGCGCTCAATGCCGTACACAATGCCGACGCAAAACGTACCGAAAAATTGCTTTCGCCGAACAACCATTGGCTGATGTTGTTCAGCCAATACCCCGCTACCGGCTTCTCAAAATAACGCAGACCGAGAAATTGCGGCACGATCCAGTCGCCGTGCGCCAGCATTTCGCGGCTAATTTCGGCATAACGGGTTTCATCGGGTTGCCACAGCAGTCGGCCGTTCAACGGCAGCAAGTAGAAGATGCTAAAAAAAAGAAACAACGCCACGATTTTTAGCGGTTTCGATACGGTCATGATACCGCTCCCATTTTTTCTGGCGTTGCCGATGATGCCGATTGCTGGCATCCCAACCACCCTTCCCTGCCGAGAAAGGGCATGCGCTCGATGCGTCCCAACGGCAGCGCGTCAATATTCTCGGGCAACAACTCCCCCAATGGACAAAAATGCAGATTTTCTTCCGCAGCTTGTTTCAGCAAGTTTTCAAACGCCGTCGCTTGTGACATGCCCTCGACCTCGGCGTGAATGGTGTACACCGGCGTCCCGCAATCCTGCTTTAATGCTGTCAATAAATAGTCGTTGAAACCAACCGTGTCAACGATGCTACCGACAACTTCATCATACGTCGGCAATGTAACCGGGATTTGCACGGTTCCCGGCTGCTCTTCTATAAGAGGTCGAAATGGCGCCGTCCCGCGACAATCACTGTTATAACGGAAACGAAAGCGTTCTTTGCAAGCGATGATCCGGGTGTCGGCGCGCCAGCCGGGCGCTGCCGTGCACGCTATTTTGCGCCCCGTGATTTTTGTCAACGCATCGAGGCCGTGCTGGATTTCTTGCGTTATGCGGTCTTCAGACCAGTTGCCTACATGCGTTTGCCAACTGTAATGATCCCAGGCGTGCAAACCGATTTCGTGTTTGGTTTCGGACACTTGTCGAATGATGTTTGCGCAAGCTTCGCCAATACGGGTTCCCGGCCAAGCCGTTCCGGCCAATAAAATATCCCAGCCATAAAGCGCGGCGGCGTTGGAGCGCAGCATCTTCCACAAGAAACGCGGTTTCAACAGACGCCACAAATGGCGCCCCATATTGTCGGGGCCGACGCTGAAAAAAAATGTGGCGCGCACCTGATGGCGCTCCAGCAGCGCCAACAACCGCGGCACGCCTTCACGGGTGCCGCGTAATGTATCGACATCAATTCGCAAACCGATTTTTTTCACAGGCGCTCTTTGAGATGGGCGCGTTTCACGATCTGACCCGCCCTCTCCCCCACCCCTCTCCCGCTGGGCGGGAGAGGGGGAAGAAATGTGTATTTATGTAGAAACGTATCCACTTTCGACGTGCAGCATTTTTCACGCGGCATTTTTCACGCAACAGTTTTCAACCAGCAGAACGCTTCGTCAAATCGGCTTCCAGCCCACGCAGGAAAAAATCCAGTGTCTCCGTCACGGTCTGTCGCATTGGCACAGTCGGTTGCCAACCGAGCAGTCGCTTGGCGTTACGAATGCTGGGCCGCCGGTGCGTCACATCCTGATAGCCTTTGCCGTAGTAATGACCGCTTTCGGTCATCTTGAAACCGGCGAACGGCGGGAAGTGGCGGCGTAGCGGATGCGCTTCGAAGCACTCAAGCAACATTTCTGCCAACTCCTTGATGCTTGCTTCGTTGTCGGGATTGCCGATATTAATGATCCGGCCGTCGCACTTTCCGTGATGGTTTTCAATGATGCGAAACAAGGCTTCGATACCATCTTTGATGTCGGTAAAGCACCGTTTTTGTGCGCCGCCATCGACCAACTGAATCGGCGAACCTTCCACCAGATTCAGAATCAATTGCGTAATCGCCCGCGAACTTCCGATACGTGCCGCATCGAGCGAATCGAGCCGCGGCCCCATCCAGTTGAAAGGACGAAACAGGGTAAATTTCAATCCCTCTTTAACGCCGTAAGCCCAGATGATACGATCAAGCAACTGTTTCGACACCGAGTAAATCCAGCGTTGCTTGTTAATCGGCCCGACGATTAAACGCGAGTGGTCTTCGTCGAACTCCTTATCATCGCACATGCCGTACACTTCAGATGTCGATGGAAAGATAATGCGCTTTTTGTATTTGACGCAATCGCGCACGATTTTCAGGTTTTCTTCAAAGTCGAGCTCGAATACCCGCAACGGATTGCGGGTGTATTCAATCGGTGTCGCAATGGCGACCAGCGGCAGCACAACGTCGCATTTTTTGATGTGATACTCGATCCACTCCGAATGGATGCTGATGTCGCCTTCGACGAAATGAAAATGCGGATTGTCCAGAAAACGGCTGATCGCATCTGAACTGATGTCCAGTCCATAAACCTCATAGTTTTCCTGCAACAACCGTTCGGTCAGATGGTTGCCGATGAAACCGTTTGCGCCCAGGATCAGTACCCGCGTGCGCCGCTGCGGACGTGTCGATACCGCTTCGCCCAATCGGCTGTTGACGACCAGTCCCAGCTCTTCGGCCAGTCGTTCGCCTTGCGAGTAAAGGCCGCCTTCGGTTTGGCCCGTGATGATTCGCAACGCGCCTTCGCCGCAAGCTACGGTCAACGGCTGTACCGACAACACCGTTCCCGGTGCCTTCTGGTGGTCGTGCGCCTCCACTTGCGCTTCCCAAACGATAAACTTGCGGTTGCCGTTGAATGAGAAAGCGCCAGGATAAGGTTCGGTGACGGCTCGTACCAGGTTGTAAATCTGCTGTGCCGGGTGTTGCCAGTTGATTTTGCCGCCGGCGGGCGTCCGGCGTCCGAAAACCGTGGCCTGAGCCGGATCCTGCGGCGTCAATGTGATCGCGCCACGAGCGATTTTCGGAAGCAGGTCGGTGAGCAATTCATGAGCCGTTGTGTTCAACTTTTCGTGCAGCATCAGCGCCGTATCGTTATCGGCGATGGTGACGCGCTTCTGTCCGGCGATATCGCCGGCGTCCGCTTTCAACTCCATTCGGTGTAACGTTACGCCGGTTTCTTTCTCGCCGTGAACCAGCGCCCAGTTGACCGGCGCGCGCCCCCGATAACGCGGCAACAGCGAACCATGCAGGTTGTAGCCTCCTTTCGGAGCCAATTCCAGAATGTGGCCGCCGATCAAATCGCGGTAGTAAAAAGAAAACAAAACGTCCGGCCGCATCGCGCGGATACGCTCGACCCATAACGGATGGTTGACGTCTTCCGGCGCGAACACCGGCAAATTCAGGTCAGCGCAAAGACGCGCCACTGAAGCGAAGAAACGGTTTTCCTGGGGATCATCGACATGCGTGAACACCGCTTCAATGTTGTAACCCGCTGCCAGCAGCGCCCTGATGCCGGTGCATCCGATATTGTGATAAGCAAACACCACCGTTTTCATGCTTGATCCTTATGTTTTTTGGAGAAACGCCGCTGCCCAACCGTTTTTTGAACAAAGTAACGCGGACGGGCGCGCACATCCTGATAAATTCGCCCAATGTACTCGCCCAACAAGCCCAATCCGATGAATTGAGCGCCGATGAAAATGAATAACAGGGAAAACAGCATGAAAACACCTTCTGCGCCCCAGTCCGGCCCAAGTGAAAAGCGTAATGCAATCAACAAAAGCGCCAGCAAGAAACCGCCGAACGCCAGCAGGCTGCCGAAAATACTGAGAATGCGCAGTGGTGTCGTTGTCAAACACGTCACGAGGTCGTACATCAAGTTGATGAGTTGCATCAGCCCGTATTTTGAGACGCCGAACTTGCGCTCATCGTGCTGCACAGGCACTTCGATCACCCGGCTCGCAAATGTATTGGCGAGAATCGGGATGAATGTGCTCCGCTCATGGCAAGACAGCATCGCGTCGATAATCGAGCGGCGGTAGGCGCGCAACATGCAACCGTAGTCGCCCATCGGTTGGTTGGTCACTTTGCGGATCATCAAGTTGATGAGTTTGGACGCCATCCTGCGAAACAGTGAATCCTGCCGGTTTATCCGGAGGGTTCCCACCACATCATGCCCTTGCTCGGCCGCTTCGACCAAACGCGGAATTTCTTCGGGGGGATTTTGCAAATCGGCATCAAGCGTCACAATCAAATCGCCGCGCGCCGATTTGAAACCCGCCATGATCGCCGAGTGCTGGCCATAATTTCGGTTAAGCAACACCGCCAATACGTGGCTGTTGGCAGCTTCCGCTGCTTTTGTGATGATCGTTGCCGAGGCATCGCTGCTGCCGTCGTCAACCAGAATGATTTCGTAATCCTGCTTGAGTTGGGCGCACGCAGCCTGCGTCCGCTCGATCAATGTCGGCAAGCTGTCTTCTTCATTGAAGACAGGAACGACCACTGACACGGTTTGGATGGGGTCAAATTCAAACACGTTGTTGCTCCAGAACATCAACCATCGCCGAGACGACGCGCTCGACATCGCTGTCGTGCATATCAGGAAACAACGGCAACGAACAAATGCACGCCGAATTCCACTCGCTGTTCGGCAGCGATAATTGCGGATAACGTTCGCGGTAATACTTCTGCGTATGCGCCGCGCGAAAATGCAGGCCGGTGCCGATGCCGCGTTCCTTCAGTCCGCTCATCAACGCATCGCGCGTCAAGCCTCGGCACTCACGCGGATCGGTGCGGACGATGAACAAGTGCCAGGCGTGTTGATGCGGATACGCCGGAACCTTCAGCGGACGGAAAGGCAAGTCGCGCAACCGCTCCAGATAAAGCGCCGCCAATTCGGCGCGCCGCGCATTAAGTTCCGGCAAGCGTTGCAACTGCGCCAACGCCAGCGCTGCCTGAATATCGGTCAAATTGTATTTAAAGCCCGGCTCGATCACTTCCGCTTGCGGCTTGCGTCCTTGCTGCTCACGGTCGAAAGCGTCGAGACCCAACCCGTGAAACTTCAAGCAACGCAGTCGGTCGGCCAGCGCGTCATCATCGGTGACGATCAAGCCGCCTTCGGCACACGTCATGTTCTTGATCGCATGAAATGAAAAAATCGCGGTACCGCAACTGCCTACCCAGCGGCTCTTGTATCGCGCACCGACAGCATGAGCGGCATCTTCAATTACCGGAATGTTGTGCTCCTTTGCTACCGTTGTGATGGCGTCGATATCCAGCGGCGCGCCGGCGTAATGTACCGGCACAATCGCTTTGGTGCGCGGCGTGATGGCGGCGCGAACAACGTCGGCGTTCACCATCAGCGTATCGGGATCGACATCAACCATCACCGGTTCTGCGCCCAATAAAACAATCATGTTCAGCGTCGACACCCAGGTTTGCGACGGCGTAATGACCTCATCGCCCGGGCCGATGTTCAGCGCCGCCAATGCTACGTGCATGCCCCCGGTTGCCGAACTGACCGTAATGGCGTGGCGACAGCCCAACATCTCGCAAAATGCTGTCTCCAGTGTTTGACACTGCGGGCCGGTCGTAACCCAGCCGGAATGCAAAACATCGGTGACGGCGGCGATTTCAGCCGCCCCGATGCTTGGTCGGGTAAAAGGCAGGAAAGATGTCATGGCAAAGGGAATTTCTCAATGGCGCTCATTTTAACAGGAGCGCCGTTGGGACAGGTGTTAGGCATCTGGGGTCAAAAATCAGAGAGCGTTGTCATTCTGACGAAAGCCGGAATGACGTTTTAAAATATAACGTTGAAGTAGATTAGCAATGGTGCTAATCTATGAAAATGAAGCTAAGTCATTGCAAATTAAGGAAAAATACCCAAACTCGATTGCTTGAATTCTTTATGTTGGAGGTCACCGCCTGTTCGGCCGCCGATCTTCTGGGTGTCTAGGCGAATACAGCTATACTTTTCTGTCGTAAGATTCGATTCGCCAAGTCACTGCTTATTACCTGTTACGGGGCTTAGTTGAAATTTTCGATGGGCAGGTGGAACTGGGTGAAAGCTACTTCGGAGGTGTTCGCAAAGGCAAACGGAGCCGATGGGCTGCGGGAAAAGTCGTTGTGTTTAGCATTTTGAAGCGCAAAGGCGAGGTTTACACAGCGGTGGTTTGCGATGCACGGGGAGCCCGGTTACCACTCGAAAAAAGTTGCCTTTGGGAAGGGCTATATTAATGGGATTGAAATTTTTTGAATCAAGCAAAGCGCGTTTTGAGGAAATATAATGGAATTGATATGGAGTCCTTCCCGCTTTTTTGAAGGAATGCGAATTTCGATTCAATTATGGGACACCACGAGAACACTTTGTGTTCATGGTGTGGCTTTAACTTAATCTACTTCAGCCCCCAAAAAACTATTTTGATGCTTCGATCTTTCGCTATTTTTTGTGGCTCGCTGGCGCTATTATTTACAGCTCCTGCTTTTGCCGCTAATGCGCTTGATGATTTGCGCGCGTTCGTGCGCAACAC